>NZ_PPRG01000098.1 GCF_002902625.1 Staphylococcus devriesei | reverse complement strand
GTTATAAATGAATTACTTTTATTACAGACTACTTATCTAAAACAACATATTTTAAAATAAAATTTTATTAAGGTGGAAACTTAAAAATGAATTTACAAAATCAATCAAAAAACCCTCAAGCTTTTCAAAATGTAAGTCAAAATGAAAAATCTATGGCTATGTTAATGTGGATTCTTACTTTCTTTACAGGTTTTGTCGGTCCTTTAATTATTTGGATTATTAAAAAAGATGAGTCATCTTATTTAAATAAACAAGGAAAGAATTATATAAATTATGCAATTAGTTATGGTTTATACGGTGTAGGAGCTTTGATACTAACAGCTGTTCTTATTGGTTATCTATTACTATTCGTACTTTCAATTGTATGTCTTGTTTACACTATATTAGCAATCGTAACTGTAAATAAAGGCGAAAATTATGTCGTACCTTTTACAATCGAGATTATTAAATAAACGTATAATGGTAATTCCTAGTATTATTATTTTATAACTTCAATACTTAAACGAAAAAAGCCAATCCTATTATCAGGGTTGGCTTTTTTCGTTTAAATATTCATTAGGGAGGTTACTTTTACTAATAATCTAATCGCTACTTGGTAATTGATTGACATTTTTAATAGCTTTAACCATTCCATCTTCTACTACTACAATGACACTAAAATTATTATCTTTATATGCATCATAAATTAAATTATCGTTTTCACGATTGTCAGGCTGACCATAAACATCTGTATAACTTGTTTCTGACACATCACTAGGCGCAACTACTACATTAATTACTTCGTTAATTTCATTGTATACAACACCAATATCTCCATATTTATCATAATGACTACCTTCTAAAAACATGCTTCCATCAGATTTTCCGTATTTATTTTCAATTTCTGATTTACTCATGCCTTTGTATATTCCTGCATATCCCTCTTTTGAAGGTGCTTTAATATATTGTTTATCAAAAACATCACTAAACACATCAAGGTGAGGGCCATGTAATTCACTACTTGAAGAACTGGAATCACTATTTTACGAAGTAACGTTAGGATTGTCATTAGCTATAAATTGGTTATAAGCATAATATAAACCATAAAATAATAGTCCTACTATTAAAACTATAAAAATAGCCAATAAAACCTTCCAAATTACAGATCCTGTTCCTCGCTTATCTTCCTCATTATAATATGGATAATTAGAATTTTGTCTTGGAGGAAGATTATTTCTACTATCTTCATAATATTGCTTTTGAGAAGATTGCTTATTGCTATTTAACTTAACCCCACAATTATTACAAAATGTTTGCTCTTCTTTAATTGGTTTACCGCAATTTGGACAATATTTCATAATATTTTAGTTCCCCTTTCGCTCTATATATTCTTTTTGAAGCTTATTAACCTGTGTAAGTCCAGATCTCATTAAAATAAATACAAAAATCCAAGCGATAATAATTAAAATCACAAATTTTAAATATGTATTACTAATCTGTATCCCAAATTCCATGTAAAATTACAGATATAAAGAAAAAGAATAAAAAGCGTTTATCCCCGATATTTGACCAATTAAAATTACTACTATCCTTTACAATAACGACCGCGGCGCCAACTATTGCAGCCCATACTAGATGAGATCCTAATGCAGACCACCCTCTTAAGATGACCATTTCACTCATTATACTTAAATCTGGATAACCAGAACTAAATAAACCGAATTTCAAAATATATCCAGCCGATTCAAATACAGCGAATCCTGCTCCTATTGATGCCCCTATAAGTAAACCATTTAAAATTTTATTTGTTTTAAGAGAATTAATAAATAATATCACTATAATTGCCTTACCAGTTTCTTCCACTAAACCAACTAAAAATGCATCTGTAATTGTCATAATTCCATATGTTTGAAATTCATCACTGAATGAAACAAAGTTATATAAAATAATAGTACTTAATAATGAAAATACCCCTCCAACAAAAAACATTTTCAAAACTTCAAAGAAACTAATATTACGAAAAGCATTTGATTCAAAGAAAAATATAACTCCAGAGATAGGCACCATTAATGCCCCAATAAAAATCATACCTGGAATGGCATTATCATTAGCAAAGGTGTTTGCTAAGACCCACAAAGCTATAAAAGTAATTCCTAACGCTAAAAATACACGTGAAAATACCCATGGTCTCCCCCATTCTTGTGATACTTCTGTAATAAGAGGAGTCGTGCTTTTAGTCCCTGCAATAAAGACATCATCTGATTCATGTTTAGAATGCGATTTAAAAACCTCTGAAAACATATCTTTTAAATTTAAATTTAACACTTCATCATTACCGGCTAAACGACCTATTGATTTAGTTGTATTATTAAATAAATTTTTAGCTTCATCAGCTAAACTAGTATTATCAGCAATCTCACTCTCTACTTGTTGAGTGCTTTGATTATAAAGTTCCTCTCTCGGTTGACTACTTATTTTATCAGATAAGTTATATCCACAATTAATACAAAACTTGTCATTAGAGTTTATTGGCTCATGACAATTAGGGCATGATAAGTTATGATCTGCTATTTTTGTTTGTGTGTGATTTTCATTTTCAGCTTTTTTAGTAGTTAAATCATGACCACAATGTTGACAAAATTTATCATTGCTATCTATGCGTCCCCCACATTTTGAACATTCCATTTAGTTGCACCTCTCAAATTTATTTAACACTACTAAAATTATTTTAATTTATTTAATCATAAATTACTATATAAATTTTTAATATATAGTAATATTTATAGATGTTTATTATTAAACTTTATAAGTATAAACAAAGTATTTATAT
>NZ_PPRG01000097.1 GCF_002902625.1 Staphylococcus devriesei | reverse complement strand
AACAAGGTAGCCGTATCGGAAGGTGCGGCTGGATCACCTCCTTTCTAAGGATATATTCGGAACACCTCGTAGAGGTGAAGGAATAATGTGACATATTGTATTCAGTTTTGAATGTTTATTGAAACATTCGACAATTTAATGGGCCTGTAGCTCAGCTGGTTAGAGCGCACGCCTGATAAGCGTGAGGTCGGTGGTTCGAGTCCACTCAGGCCCACCATTAAATGATTGTACATTGAAAACTAGATAAGTAAGTAAATTAGATTTTACCAAGCAAAACCGAGTGAATTAGAGTGTTAA
>NZ_PPRG01000096.1 GCF_002902625.1 Staphylococcus devriesei | reverse complement strand
AGTACGCAGATAGATTTATGGAAGTACTGAACAATGCAACTCGATAACACAGTACATCAACGGTACAAATATAAAACTAATGCCAAAACACCTACACAAATACAACATGAGTTACGTGAATTAGGTGTCAACGGCTTTGTGGTAAAGGTCGCAGGAAGTAGAGTGACGATGTTGGTAAGTGAGAACGATATTAAAAGGAACAGGGAGTGTTTGAGATGATACCTAAATTTAGAGCGTGGTAGTGATGACAATTGAAACTAAACGTATTTATGAAATCACTAGAGATAAATTTCATGGGTTTTTTTCCAATCGTGAGTATGACATTTTGTGCGAATTTAGAGAAGAGCCTTATGCGGTTATTGAATACGATAACAAATTAATAAAAGTGAAATTATATCAAGTTAAATTTATCGAGGAGGAACAAATGACTAACACATTAGATCAATTAGTAGAACAAGTACAACAAAGGAGTATTGATAAAGATTTACACAAAGGCAATTCAGATAGACAGGCGTTGAAGTTTTATGAAGAGGCAGGAGAAGTAGCAGCTGCCCTCTCTCGTGGTCAAATAGACGCATTGAAAGACGGGATAGGCGATACAGTCGTTACATTAATTATCTTGGCACAACAACATGATATGACGTTACAGGAGTGTTTACAGTATGCATATGACGAGATTAAAGGGAGAAAAGGAAAGACAATCAATGGCACATTCATCAAAGAAGCAGACCTTAAAGAGTAAGGACATATTAGAAAAAGTGAAAGAGGTGCTGGGGAAGTGAACGAAGTCTTTTACATCTTAATTTTTATAGGGGTTGCATACGGGGTTTTTAGTGTAGTGTTTGATAGATACATGGAGACTGATAAAGCAAAGCATGAAGCTATTTATAAAATAATATTG
>NZ_PPRG01000095.1 GCF_002902625.1 Staphylococcus devriesei | reverse complement strand
CTTTATAAGTATAAACAAAGTATTTATATATTTTATCTTATAGCTAATTAAAATAGAGTAAAAAATTGTTATTAAGACATCAATTTATAAAAAACGTAGAGTCTCTATGCGCTTATTTTCAATAGCAATCTCTAAATTATTTTATTTAACTATGGTAGTGTGTAACTATACGATAAATCTTGAGAATAGAAATTTAATTAGGAGGGTGTAGATTGCAAAAAGTTTTAGACTTCATTTTTAATTTTTGTATTGTCTTAATAATGATATGTGTTGGATTACACATACTTAATAATATTTTCGACTGGCATTTAAAATTTCAATTTAGAGTTTTTCAAATTAGTGTTGGAGCTATAGCGATAATTGCCTACCTTTTATCTAATTTTATAGAAAAGAAAAAGAACAAGTCTGCGGAGTAACATTTAATACATAGACTTGTTCTTTTATTAATATGAAACTAGTTAATAACCATTGTACCCCCCTAATAATCTGTTATCGCGCAACCCACCTATAACTACCTCCTTATAATAAATAATGTATTTACCTATCAAATTTCTAGTTTTCACTTTATCTACATTTTCCAAAAGTAACTCATTCACTTCTTTTTCTGTTGCTATAATTTCTCCTTATCACTCTCTTAAATTAGTACATAACAATTTTTATGTTCTTAATGTCTAAACCTCTATAGAACTTTACCTTTATATTTAAAATCTATTATTAGCTACTGACTTATTTTAATTATACAATCTTTTCAATTACGAAAAATAAAATTTTATTATTTATAAAATAACTACAAAAGCCTTACAAAATATATTAATATATTATTATCATAATAAAAGAATGGGGATAGGAATTTGAAAAAGATTTTCGCAAGTTTAGGGGTTATTTTATTAGTTGCTATATTAGGGGTGGCAATGCTATTCGCCTATGGAAGTTATAAAGATTTAGAACTCAAAAGAGCAGAAGCCAAATTAGATGAAAAGAAAGATAAACACGAGAAAAATAATAAAGAAAAAGAATCTTCTAAAAAACATAATAATGACGACAATGGTTCATCAAATGAACAACCTAAAGAAGATAATAGTGTAGCTACTGAGCAACAAAATACTAGTGCCGTTAATAATCAACAACAAACTGCATCTACTTCAACAAACGATAATACAAATAGTTTAGAACAGAATAATGTAAGTGTAGGATCTGGATCTAATACTCAACAGAATGGTTCATCTAAAGAAGATAATTCACAAGTCGCCAACAATACTGGAGGAGCAACTCAACCTAAATATACAGCTGAAGATGCTAAACATATGACAGATGATGAATTTCTAAATGCTTACAAAGAAGGTATGAGTAGCGATGAGGCTGCCGCAGTTGATAGTAACACCGCTGATTCTAAGGAATATATTAATTTCTTAAGAGGACAAGTCGAAGCAAGAGAACATGGTCAAGGCGGAACATATTAAACACTGAAAGGAATTATAATGAATAAATTATTAAGTACTATCACGATAATTGCCATTTTAGGCATATTAGTAGCAGTTGGTTTCTTCGGATATACTAAATATCAAGAAGTTGAATTAAGAAAAGATAAATTACAAGTGCAACAAAAAGAAAGTAATGGTAACGATAGTAATGCACAAGCAAGTACAGACTCGGAAAATGAGTCTCCTTCACAAGACAACCCGACGTCTCAAGAAACTCCACCAAAACAAGAAGCAAATGACGGTAGTGAATGGGTCAAGGTTCGTGGAGGCGGTGCGCATGAAACTGTAAACAAACAAGAATTGTCTAATCTAAAAGTTAATAGAGACAATGTATTTGATTATGTGATAGCAGGTATTAATCAATCGGAAGGCGGAGATGCGTCTTTAATAACATTTCAACAACCTGAATTTATACTTCAAAACGGTGGGATGTGGAAAATAGCTGCTAATAACAAATCAGGCGTAGGTTCATATACTTTTACTGTTAAACAAGATGGCACAGTAGAATTTTGGGATGGCTTCATGGATGACAAATTTGATGAACAAAAAGTTACATTACCTTAATCTAATAAAGCAGAGTATGAAGTAAAATTCGTACCCTGCTTTTTTGTATATATTGAGTAGTCCCCTTCCTCAAACGCTAACCCCCCCACTCTTCAACCAATTCTTCCACCTGTTTTCGCTCTTTACATACTCCCCTACTTATATAAATTTATAAAATATTTTTAAAGAATTGTTTTGTTAATTTACACTTTAATAGAAAAGCAATTTATTATTTATAATTAATATTTATTGTATAATTATTATCGGTTGTTGTTGTTAGAAAAAACAAAAACAATATACAAAATTTTGAATCTAGAAAGGGGTTTATTTATGCGCGTTTACACCTCGATTATATTTTGGATGAGGGCAATCGCTTGCTTAAGCGTGGTAATGATTCATACGATAACAACTACATTTTATAAGTATGATATGCCTAATGAGGGTTATTTATTAAGGTTAGTGCAATTATTGATATTATACGCGACACCGATGTTTGTGTTTATTTCAGAATTTTTACTGGCGAAACAGTATAAAACCAAAGTGAAAGAAGGCTTTATAAAACAAAAGATACTTACCCTCGGCATTCCTTACATCATCATCAATTTGGGATTAGCTTATGTGTATGGACATCCCCATAACTTCAAGGATTACCTAGAGTCGGTTGAGTTTATGATGTTTCACGGTGGGACACTAACGTACTTTATCATTATTATTGTTCAGTTTTATGCTTTACATATTTTGTTTGCTAAATACTTAGTACGTTTCAATCCTTTCAAGATTATTATCTATTCACTCATCATTACGACTTTATTTTGGGGAATGAGAACATTTATAGATGCACCTGATTCGTCTCTTTTCCATTGGTTATGGGAACGCGAAGGCTGGATGATTTTTATTGGATGGTTGAGCTATTTCTTCTTAGGATTTTATATGGGCTACCACTACGAGAAACTTATGGCAAACATCCAACGCTATACACTACATATTTTAATAGGTACGTTCGCCGTAATTTTGATTACGTCGATAAACTATTTATCCGGATTTTTAACATTAGTCGATTCTAAACGCGTGGATACACCTATTTATGTCACTATGATTATCTTATTATTCTTCTTAGTGTCATCATATGTTAAATACGTGCCACGATTTTTCATTTTCATCAGTAACTATTCATTCTCGATTTATTTAATTCATTACTTTTTCGTCCATAGACTAGGCGCATTACATGATCATCCACTATTAAATATCATCTTTACATTTACGTTAACTGTGACATTTTCAGTATGTATCGCTTATATATTTAATTTAAATAAATACGGGAAATATGTAGTAGGCGGTATTGGAAAAGTTAAATATGAAACATTTTACCAAAGTTATAAAAACAATTTAGTGGATTAAAAGGGGGGCAACATCTATGAATAAGTTAGCTTCAGTTATCATCTCAGTTTATAATAAAGAACTTTTCTTAAAAGAATGCATTGAATCTTTAATTAATATGAATATAGATAAATCACAAATTGAAGCCATATTTGTCGATGATTGTTCGACGGATAAATCAGTAGAAATCATTGAACAATATGCGAAAGACTATGAATTTATAAAGCTTGTGAAGCTACCAACAAATACTGGTAGTCCTTCTACACCAAGAAACGTCGGTATTGAAGAAGCTCAAGGTAAGTACATCACCTTACTAGATGCGGACGATTGGCTAGATGTGGAAGGCTTCCCTCAATTGATTCAAAAAGTTAACGATGACGATGCAGATTTTGGTTTGGGGCAAAGTTTTAAACATACTACTAAGAGTATTGCTTATCATGCGAGATTTACGGCATATAAAGATGAATCTCACTTGAAACCTGAAGATATTGAGAAGATTTTCAGAGCAGTAGGTCCCCCAGGAAAAGTATTTAAACGCGATTTAGTACTAGATAACCATATTCAGTTCGAACATATGAAATATGGGGAGGACAAATTATTCTTTACTGAACTTATTTCAAAAGTAAACAATATTACTATGACTACGTTACCGGTTTATCATGTGAATCGTTTTGATGAAAATGTTTCACTTGTTAAACAAACGTCTGTGATAGACAAAGGTTATATCAACTTAGAAGTAGCAAAGAGGATTTGCGAGATGGATATACCTTCTACATTGAAAAAGATGGCCTTGTCTAGAGTGGTCGAAGTCGATTTCATAAGTAGATTATTACGCACTAAAACGTTCTTAAAATCGTTTAATAGAGAAGAATTCTATACATTATTTGATAAATTGGAACAACTATTAAATGAACATGGTTACCAAGTTATGGACCTATTAAAAAACGAAGTATTTACTGCGATATATAAGCTATATCAACGTGGAGATAAGCAACAACTAGCTAATTTTATTAATGATGTCATCAACAAAAATTGGAGTTACGTGATTCAAAATGATGTAATTTACATGGATTATTTCAATAAATATGACGTAATAGATTTAATCCCTGTACGTTGTTATCCAGTTTATGAAGGAACACAGTTAATTAATGGTGAAAAATACGAAGTTGTGAAGGTTATGAAACCTCAAGATCTAAATATTAGAAACGTTAAATTACAAGAAATCAATAATGCATCTAATACAAGTGAAGTTAATTTTGAGTATGATAATGGTCGCATCTATATTCATCATAGTCAGTTTGAACAGTTAAAAGACGTAGACATTAACCTTTCAGTTGAAGCTGGTGAAACAGAACATTCATTAGTTTATGCCTCATATCCAAGTAATAATGATATCTATAAAATGAAACGTCAAAGTTTCAAAGTTGAATTTATTTATAAAGATAAAGAGAATACTGAAACGGCACAATCGAACCCTGAAGATAAATACTTTTTAAAAATTAGCAGTCCTTTAATGACGATTAAGAAAATTAAATTATACAAAGACCTTGAGTTCAGAGAACCGATTACTACTCTTGTGCCTGGTACTAGAGTAGAACCAATAGAGGTGCAGTATTCACTAAATGGTACACCAAGAATCGTGTTAAAAGACGGCAATATTATTACAGCTAATAAGGACTTCGTAGCGCCGATTAACACTAAAAAACCTGAAAATTATATTACAGAAGTCCCTGAGAAAGTTAAAATATTGAAAAAATGTAAACTGTACGATTCACGAAACTTCAAAGACAATAGCATCAAAACTTTAGAAGTTGGCGATACGTTTAACATTCAAACAATTATTTATACTTCAAGCTCAACACCTCGCCTAGTAACCGAAGACGGCTTCTACCTCACCGCAAACAAAGATTTCGTAGAAGTAGTGAAGTAGATAACAATATAAACCAAAAGGTCAACGACAAAATGCTCTCGTTGACCTTTTACATTGATGAAAAATTGAATTTACTCGACTATTTAGTTAGTTATTTAAGTGCAATTTCACGAATTAATTCATTCGTAATTTCCTTTTTATTATTTATAGCTTCAAGAATTTGTTTTTGCTGATCTCTAGTTAAATACATACCTTCAAGAGCAAGATTATTGGCGATTTGTTTATTAATTTTTGAATTTTGATTAATCATATCATCGCCCCCTAACAGTAATATTATACTATAAGTACTTTGGTATAATATTTTCAAAACTCTAGTATAAAATTTCACCCTCAATACTTAACTTCTATCAATTATTTAAAGCATTATACATTTCTACGAATTTTTCACCTTCTTTTCTTGGTACTTGGTCAAATATCCAAGTTTCACTGTTTTCTTCTGTTATAACGATTCTAAATGGACTAATTGATAGACCAAACTTTACACTTTTTAGATCTTTATAATAAAAGGTATTCTTTATTTCAGAATTTTTTAAAATTCCATCAGCTTCAAAATAAATATAGTCTTTCAATAAATATAAGGTACCAGGGATTGCTTGTGCTCTAAATATTTTCATAGCTCCATGTACTGAATAAATAATCTTTTCTTCATTATTTTCCATTTTTTCTCTCCCATTCATACTTATTTTAAAAATCATAATATTGTATTTAATCTTTTTAACTTACTCACTTTTCTTTATGTAACATTATACTACATATATATTTATTTTTAAGTTTTGGCATACTTAATATATTGCTTCACATATTAAAGTCTTAGCTTACGTTTTTAAAAATAAAGGGTTCGAATGGGGGAATTTTTTTGAAATACTGTAATAATTGTGGAAATCCACTAGAGGATAATCAAAGATTTTGTGATAGATGTGGTCAAAGAGTTGACTACACTAATTATGATTCAAATTCTCACTCTACAGAATCACGCTCTAGTGGTGTTGGAAAAATAATTTTAATTATTATCGCTATACTTATCTTTTTATCATTAATTGTAGGATTACTATTTGGTGCTTATAAATTATTTTTAGAAGATAAAATTAATAGTTTTAATGATAGTAATAATAGTTCACAAAGCAGCTCATCTTCAAATGGAGAGAACGAGAAAAATTCTAATCTCGCTCCTTCAATCGATATACTAACGACTAATTTCAACTCTAGTTTTATGAATGCCGATAACCGTCATGGTTATGAAGGTGTCAGCCTTGGAATGACTAAAAATGAGGTCAATAATCAATTAGGTTCATCAGATAGTGACATAAATGTAGACGGCGTTTCTGCTGAAAAACATGGCAACATCGCAGTTCATTACGACAATAACATAGTAGATCGCTACTTCGTAGTTCCTAACGATACTATCAGTATTCAACAATTTATTAATCAACATGGTAAACCAACTTTAGAAGCCGATAATGGCACGATTATATACGATGATAATACAGATAGCCTTTACTATCAAAGTCTATAATGATGGCAATGGTAATGTTTCTGGTGTTGAAAATATTGATGCGATAGAAAGAGACGATCTTAACTCTTCTAATTCTGATGATGATAGCAATAGTGGTAAAAAGGTAACTTCTGAAGCTGAAGCAGAAAAAATTGGTAAAGACTACTTAGATAATCTTTATGGGGATGATTACTGGTACCATTCTGTTGATAAATGGAAAGGTGTATATCGCGTCAATTATGGCCAAGGTGCAGCGACTCATGCGCATAGTGCGGTATATATTAATGAAGATACTGGAAAAATTAGCGAAGAAAATCCTAATGAGTAAATAGAATTACATAATAAAAAGGTTTGTTTCCATATTTTACGGAAGCAAACCTTTTTTCATCTTAAAAATGAGTTTTAGACTGACCTTACACGTCCGGCATATTAAAAGGCTACGGTACCTATTAACATCGCAATAAGTAATAATACTATCGCAAAGCCCCATACCCAGAAGAAGGCATATTTAATATATGTGCCCATGTTCGCTTCGGCTAAGCCAAGTGCAAGCCATACTGCTGGCGCGAATGGACTGACGAAAGTACCAATAATATTACCGATAACCATTGAATAAGCGGTAGATACTTGAGATACACCAAATTGTGCCGCTGTCTCTTTAACAATAGGTAACAATGCAAAGTAATATGCGTCTGTACTTGTTAATAGATCAAGTGGTACACCGAAGATACCTACGATAATATGGATAAATGGTCCCACAGGTTGTGGAATGATATGAATAAAACTTGTAGAAATAGCTTTAAGCATTCCCGTTTCATCTAATATACCTAAGAACATCCCTGCTCCTACAATTACGACTGCCATCATTAAGGCATTAGGTGCGTGTGCTTTTAGACGATCCATTTGTTCGTCCACACTCTTATAATTAATGACTAGTGCTATTGATACACCTATCATAAATGCGAATTCAGGTGGTGCTATATTCGATAACATGACCACCATAACTATGAGTGTTAATACGGCGTTAATCCACTTGATTGACGCATGTTCTCTTGCACGTCCTCTTACTGGAAATTTGATTGCTTGATCCTGTTCATAGTGTTTAACGAGTTTATGTATGTCGATGTCTTGCGTTTCTTCAAGTTCTCCTTGTTCAATTTTCTTTTTGATACGTTTCTTTTCCCTAAAACCAAAATAAACTGATAACAACATGACTAAGAAGAAACCGATAATTTGAACCGGTATGATGCCATACCATAATTCATTAACGCTTTCCGCCTTTAATACTGTTGCCACTCGAGCCATTGGGCCACCCCAAGGCACCATATTCATAACCGCTGCACTTAACGCTAGTAATAAAATAAGTAAGTAACGGCTCATATTTAGCGCTTGATATAACGGTAATAGTGCAGGAATACATAGTAAAAATGTTACTGCCCCTGCCCCATCAAGTTGTGCAATGGTACCCAGTAAGGCGGTCATAACACATACAATCACCACATTACCTCGTGTCATAAGCAATAATCGCTTCACAAGTGGTTTAAACAAGCCACTATCATTCATAATGCCAAAGAAGATAATTGCGAAAATGAACATGATGACCACATTCATTACTTGCGCTAACCCTTTATCGAAGAATGTTACTAAATCCGCAACGCTATATCCTAAAATTAATGCCCCAATACACGGAATAAGCGTCATACCCACTACTGGACTAATTTTCTTAGCGATTAATAATCCCACAATCGTAATAATAATTACTAATCCGACTATTGTTAACCATATACTGTCCCCTTGCATGATTAACTCCCCCTTCAAATGGTCTAACAACCATTAATAATTAGAATCAACTTCTTTATTGCTGTAGTATATTTTGTAAATGTAAGCGCTTTAAAAATATTTTATCATAATTTTATATATATAGATATGTGTAATTTATAAGATTGTTATAGTTTGGAATTTTAAATTAATAAGAGGATTTTATCTAGAATTAGTGTAGTTTTAAGAAGGTTTTAGGTACTAGTTAAGTTAAAAAAATAGCTAAGACACTAATATAAAAATGTCTTAGCTATTAATTTGGCAGTAGTTGTCTGAGATGAAGATGCGTTTGAATCTCACTTTCTTCATCTCTAGTCAACCTTGCCGGGGCGGGACTACGAAATCTTAGAAATTGCATTAGATTTCTGTCCCGCTCCCACCTATAAAACAAGCTGTAAGTAAATAACATATGCGAGTGTAGTAGCTCGTTTAATATGTTTACTAAGTTTTGTACCTAGTTAACGATTAACAGTCAAGACTAGGTGTTTTTTGTTACTTTTATATTACCACGAGTTTTAAGTTTGGACAATTAATTTTAAGTCAGGTTTTTATTATCATATTGTAAATTGATTAAGGTCTAATTAACACATTATTTTATAGAAGCTCTATATACTTACTTCACTTTTCAAAAAGTACTGTATTTACAAATATGTAAACTATACAACAAATACATAAAATGCAAAATGTTGTATTTACATATAATAAAATATTACTTATATTATAAAAAGCGGAATAAATTACAGATTTATAAGTAATAAAGGGGTTAGGAATGTGAAGGTTATTAAAAAGAAAGAATTAACTAACAAGATTAAAGTAAGTGTATTAATTAGTACATACAACAAAGAAAAGTTTATCGAAACAACATTAGATAGCATATTAAATCAAACGATGGATAAAAAAGATTTTGAAATCATCGTTGTGGATGATTGTTCAACAGACAATACATTCGACGTGGTGTCTAGAAAAATTGAAAGTTTTGCTAATTACCAATTTGTACAACTCGATGAAAATTCAGGTACACCAGCAAAGCCTCGTAACTTATCGATTGATTTAAGCAAAGGGAAATACGTCATGTTTGTGGATGGTGATGATTGGTTACCTACAGATACTTTAGAAAAATTGTATACACTTTTAAAAACCAATAAAACTGACTATGCTACTGGTCTTACAAAGTATGTATATGACGATCGTATTGCACGTAGTGGCGTTGCTTTGTCTAAAGTTGCATATAAAAAGGCTGATTTAAAGAATTTCAGAAAATCATTCTATCACCTAGCACCTGCAGGTAGAATGATAAAATCTAGCGTCATCAAGAAAAATAATATCTATTTTCCAGAAATGATATATGGAGAAGATTTACAATTTTTTGCCGAAGTTTTCTTCAATACTAAACATATCAGTACTACACAAGATGTCGTTTATTGTGCCAATCGTTATGATGAAAATATCTCTCTAGTAAAATCAGAAACATCTACTACACTCAATCGTATGAAATGGCAAAATGAAGCGTATAAACATTTAATGAATAAATACAAGAAGAATAGAATTTTTGAAAATTTATTATACAGAATTGTAAATAAAGATATCTTGGAAGCGAAATTTTATAAAAAACGCTTTATTAAACAAATTGATACATTGCTACCCGTCTTCCAAGATATTTTTAACATGATCGATAATGATTTCAATTCATTAGATTACGCAGATGACGATTTAAATAAACAAGCTATAGAACCTGTCTCTTATACACATCT
>NZ_PPRG01000094.1 GCF_002902625.1 Staphylococcus devriesei | reverse complement strand
CTCCACGGTTGAGCCGTGGGATTTCACATCAGACTTAAAAAACCGCCTACGCGCGCTTTACGCCCAATAATTCCGGATAACGCTTGCCACCTACGTATTACCGCGGCTGCTGGCACGTAGTTAGCCGTGGCTTTCTGATTAGGTACCGTCAAGACGTGCATAGTTACTTACACGTATGTTCTTCCCTAATAACAGAGTTTTACGATCCGAAGACCTTCATCACTCACGCGGCGTTGCTCCGTCAGGCTTTCGCCCATTGCGGAAGATTCCCTACTGCTGCCTCCCGTAGGAGTCTGGACCGTGTCTCAGTTCCAGTGTGGCCGATCACCCTCTCAGGTCGGCTACGTATCGTTGCCTTGGTAAGCCGTTACCTTACCAACTAGCTAATACGGCGCGGATCCATCTATAAGTGATAGCAAA
>NZ_PPRG01000093.1 GCF_002902625.1 Staphylococcus devriesei | reverse complement strand
TTCATTTACTAGATATTAGAGTTAAGGATATTTTTAAAGTTTATTTAGTAAGAATAGTTTCAAGGTATATCATAAGTTTATATGCTTTTTTATCCCCCCTACCCATTGAGTGAAAATTATATTGGTCGGAAACCGGCGGGGGACAATCGTTCACAGTACGAAAAACTTTTCATGAAAAGGGGTCAAATATGAAAATTAATAATTGCTAAGGCAACTATTAATCTATATATATAAAATATGAACATTACAACAGAAATTGGAGGTTATTTTCATGAAAATTGCTTATCCAATCAGAAAAGCTACATTTAAATATATAGAAAGTGAAGTTTATCACCTTGAGGAAAGTAAAAGAGAAATTAGAAATATAAGAGAAGAAATATTAAACCCTTATAAGCCTAAAAATATAAACTCTTTTAAATCAAAATCAAAATACGTACATACTAGCATAACTGAAATTCAAGCTACATTACTGTTATCTAATAAGTTGCTCAATAACTTAGAAAACAATGTTAATGCTATAGAAAAAGTATATAGTAGGCTAGCTGAAGATAGAAAAAAGGTAATTGACTTAAAATATTTTAATAAAGATAGTAAGCTTAAATTAGAACAAATAGCCGATATGTGTTTCATGCATAGGAACACAGTATCGACTATTAAACAGAATTTCATTAAAGCAATTGCAATAGAATTAGGTATTATATAAAGTGTTTATGACTTTAATAAAGGAAGTATAGGGAATATAAACGAAAAGACCAATTTAGAGAAGTATCATGTTTGGAAAACTTAAATTTAATAGAAAAAAAGAAATGCATGAAAAGAAGTTGAGTAAAGAATTAAGTGATAAATATATAAAGGATATAAGTATAAAATATAATTTCAAATTCACACTTGTTACAAGAGTATTCAGCTAATTTAAGAGTTTTACATCAAAAAATTCAATTTTATTTAAAGACAATTCTATTATAATTTCCCCAAAATTTCCCCAAATAAAAATAAAACGCTTTAATACCAGCGTTTTATTGCATATTAAATCCCCTCGAGAGGAATCGAACCTCTATCTTAAGAACCGGAATCTTACGTGCTATCCATTACACTACGAGGAGTTAATTTGAAAACTTATTTCTGTACTATTTATTCATTTAAAAGTACAATTTATATGTATGTTTATAGTGTACAAAATATTTTTTGTTTGAGTCAAATGTTCGAGAAAAGGACAGGTTAAATTTTTGACCATTTTTGACTTTTAATGTAAAATACAATGTAACAGTTAATTATGAGGAGGAAATATAAATGAATTTAATTCCTACAGTTATTGAAACAACAAATCGCGGTGAACGCGCATATGATATTTATTCTAGATTATTAAAAGACCGTATCATCATGTTAGGTTCAGCTATTGATGATAACGTAGCAAACTCAATTGTATCACAATTATTATTCTTACAAGCTCAAGATTCTGAAAAAGATATTTACCTATATATTAATTCTCCAGGTGGTAGTGTCACAGCTGGTTTTGCAATCTATGATACGATTCAACACATTAAACCAGACGTACAAACTATTTGTATCGGTATGGCTGCGTCAATGGGTTCATTCTTATTAGCTGCTGGTGCGAAAGGTAAACGTTATGCATTACCAAATGCTGAAGTAATGATTCACCAACCATTAGGTGGTGCTCAAGGTCAAGCTACTGAAATTGAAATTGCTGCTAATCACATTCTGAAAACACGTGAAAAATTAAATAGAATTTTAGCAGAACGTACTGGTCAAAGTATTGAAAAAATCCAACAAGATACAGATCGTGATAATTTCTTAACAGCTGACGAAGCTAAAGAATACGGTTTAATTGATGGAGTTATGCAACCAGAAGATTAATCATTAAAGATTGAATAGAGGTTAGGGGTATAGATCCCAAGATAATAGCGTAGAGATGATTCAATTATGAATCATCCCTACGTTTTTCTTTTTATCAATATTTTGTATTGTATAGCTCGCATTTCCCGGGGGAGCGGAACAGAAATATAGGGCGCGGGACAGAAATATAGGGAGTGGGACAGAAATCTAATGTAATTTCAAAGATTTCGTCGTCCCACCCCGGCAAGGTTGGCTAGAAATGAAGAAAGTGAGGATTGAACGCGTCTTCATTTCAGACAACTACTGCCAAGTTTCAAAGATTTCGTAGTTCCGCCCCGGCAAGGTTGACTAGAAATAAAGAAAGTGAGGATCGAACGTCTCTTTATTTCAGACAACTACTGTCATAACTAAAGGCTGAACCATTTTTTATATTAATGGCTCAGCCTCTTTATTTTTTATTATTTTCTCGAAGTGTGCTTTAAAAACAATTGTATTGAAATAGCGAGTAACAGAATGCCTACAATAATAAAAGTAATAGCCATGATTTTGATTGTTACATTATTTTCAAAAGCAAAGATACCATTTAGAACAAGGCATAGGCTTGCAATCATAAGTAATATATAAGTTAATTTGGAATCGTTCATAATTAGAACCTCTAGTCTTATTCTTTAATTAAATCTTCAAGAGCAAGTTTTAAATTAGGATATCTAAAGTTAAAGCCTAATGCATCGAGTTTGTTAGGTAATACTTTTTGAGTATCTAACACAACGGTAGACATTTCTCCTAGAACGGCTCTCATTGCAAGTGATGGCGCCCATGTTTCATGAGGCTTATGCATTACGCGAGCAAGAGTATAACCAAATAGATTTTGACGTTCAGGTAAAGGGGAAGCCATATTAAAAGGTCCACGTGCTGCTTGGTTATCAATGGTGAACAAAATAGCTTGTACAAGATCATCTATATGAATCCAAGAATACCATTGAGAACCTGAACCTAATTTTCCGCCTACAAAGAATTTATAAGGCAACTTCATAGTTTGTAACGCGCCACCGTCATCAGATAAAATCATACTAAATCTTCCCAAAACCACACGTGTTCCAAAATCTTCAAAACGTTTAGCAAAACGTTCCCATTGATATACGACCTCCGATAAGAAATCAAATGGGAGTGTTTGGTATTTTTCGGTATAGGTATGATGAAGACTAGGAGGATAATAACCCATAGCACTTGCATTAAAAAGTACTTCAGGTTTATGTTGACGTTCAGCAAACAAGTTGACTAAAGCTTGTGTTGACTCAATACGACTCTTCATAATTAATTGTTTATATGAAGGCGTCCAACGTTTATTTAATGTTGCACCTGCTAAATTAATAACGATATCTACATCAGGAACTTGGCCTTCCCAACCCTCTTTTGACCAATTTATATAAGAGATTTTTGGTTCGTCACTTTGTTTATCACTACGCGTTAAAATAATAATATGCGCATCTCGTTTTTTTATTTCATTTACTAAATGGCTACCTACCATGCCTGTTCCACCAGTAATTAAATATTTTTTCATCTTTACACCTCTTTGTATTTAGTAAATTAAAGAAATACTGTGCGATAGTTTAGACTAGTTCTTGTTGTTCAAAAAATGTCCAACGTTTAGTCAATAATATGTCAATTCCTGAGCTGTTAACCGGATTAAAATTTATGAGATTTAAGTTATAATAAGGATGTACCTTCGCTATAGTTATACTAATAACTCTTAACTAACATGAGTATACCCCATAAAATACGTAAACGAAGGTCAATTTTGACTCCCTTTAGTAGTAGCCCATGCGAGCATCGTATGGGCTTTTTATATATCTATTATAATACTAATTTGAAGTAGATTAAGAGTAATATGATTGTAGGAATGAAAATTATTAGAATTAATATTAAATCAAATTTAAAAGTATGTTGATCATCGTTATTATCATTGTATAACATCATTTCTTTCAATTTACTTTGCGGTATTTTTTCATCTTCAGTTATTTTTTCTGATATATTTTTTGGCATCTATATCACACTCTCAAAATTAGGATAAAATATATTAAGATAATTAGTGTTTGTAGTTACTTATGATGTTATCATATATAAGTAATTATATAGTAATTTCATCTTACCCCTAAACCTTTTAATATTATTTTTAAGAGATTTACTGTAAAATAGTATGCTACATTCAAGGGACCATAAAAATGAATATCTAAAAGTGAGGTAGCTTATGTCTAAAAAAAATAGAAATAGAGAAGAGTATGAAGATCAAGATAAGAAAAAAATGAGTGGTATGTCTAAAATAGTTAGTACGATAATTGTACTTCTTCTACTTGTGGGATTAGCTTTTGCCATTTTTTCATTTGTAGATCATTCTAATAGATCAAGCGAACGGTTAAACAAACAAACGACTGAAGAACATAAAGATAAAAAAGATAATGAAAAGAAAGATAAAGAAGACAAAAAAACAAAAGAAGATAAAACTAAGGAAAATAGTGGAGAAAGCATTACTACCCAAGAAAGCGTGACAAGACAACAAACACCTCAAACTGAACAACGTCAAACGCAACAACGAACACCGTCAACTCAAGAAAAAGCTACTAAACAATCATCACAACAACCTCAACGTACAAAACAACCATCAACGGAAGAAAAGGCTACTACTCAAGAAAAAACAACTAAAGAAGCTAAAACAAGCGAAAAACGTACGCAAGAACAAGCAACAGAAGAAAAAGATGATAATAATAGTAGTAACAAGGGAAATCAAAGCTCTCAAGGTTCGCAAAGCAATCAAAGTAATAACTCACAAGCAACGCCTAAAGCTACTAATAACAATAATAGTAGTTCTAATGAAAGACAGTCATCACAAAGGACTCAATCGACTCAACAAAAGAACACACAACAAACACAACAATCTCAACAAAGATCTACGACATCCTCAACACAACAGTCATCTCAAAATAAAGCTTCAAACAATAGTTCAACACAATCACAAAATGGTAGCTCAAATCAATAATGGAATACTAAAACATTAAAGAAAAGACCTAGTTTATACGCTGTCGCGTAAACTAGGTCTTTTACATTTATTCATTAGAATAACCAGTTAAGTAAAAAAGTTAAGATGATAGAAAGTAAAATTGAAATAAATATAGAAGAAAAGCAACCGAATGGACAACCACAACCATATTGATATCTCATAGAATAATTTCTATTTCTTGAATCTTCAGGATGATTAAAATAGCGATCATCTTTATATCTTTGATCGGAGGGGTCAATTACTTCGACATCTTTATTATCTTCATGAGCCATCTTTTCAACCTCCCAATATTATTTGTATTTACTTTTATACCCAGATTCGAAAAACTTAAAATTTTAAAAAAGCATAATACCTTACTTTTAAGGGTAATATTCTAAAATAAGAAGTTTTTAACACTGGCAGGCAATCTTATAACAGGTGAATTATAATGTAAAAGAAAAAAGTGACAGATAATTTTAAATATTAGAGTTTTTCTCTTGCAATTTCATTAACACAATAGTACTATTGCAAGTGTAAAGAGGTTGGAATTTGTCCCATCCGGGACATTTTAAGTCGAACCAACTTAAGCCCAGTTTTAAACTATTGGTTACCTTTTAGATATAAAGGAGGAAGGTAGTAGTGAAAGACTTGATTAAAATTCAACAAAAGCTGATACCGGATTTAATAGAGAAAATGTATCGACGCTTTTCTATCTTGACTACTATCTCAAATAACCAACCAGTAGGTAGAAGAAGTTTAAGTGAACATATGGATATTACAGAGCGGATTTTAAGATCTGAAACAGACATATTGAAAAAGCAGAATCTTATACAAGTTAAATCAACGGGTATGGAGATTACTGAATCAGGTATTGAAGTTTTAAACCAACTTAATGATTATTTCAATATGTATACCGATGATAATCAACTTTCTGAAGAAATTAAAACCGTGTTTAATATTAAAGAAGTTCATGTCATACCTGGGGATGCAGATATACAAGAAAATGTTAAATCCGAAATGGGAAGACAAGCTGGGCAACTACTCGAAAGCATCCTTTATGAAGATGCGATTGTATCTGTTACAGGTGGCTCGACAATGGCTAATGTTAGCCGAGCAATGCATTTATTACCTTTTAATGTGTTTTTTGTTCCGGCACGAGGTGGCTTGGGCGAGAACGTTGTGCATCAAGCAAATACAATTTCGGCTAGCATGGCTCAACAAACTGGTGGTTATTATACAACACTATATGTACCAGATAATGTAAGTGAATCAACATATAATACATTGTTGATGGAACCTTCTGTAGCACATACTTTAGATAAAATTAAACAAGCAAATATAACGATTCACGGTATCGGTGATGCGCTGAAGATGGCACGTCGTAGACAATCATCTGATGAGGTGTTTGAGAAACTTCAACATCACCAAGCCGTAGCAGAAGCTTTCGGTTATTATTTTGACGCTCAAGGTAATGTAGTCTATAAAGTTAAGACGATTGGCTTACAACTTGAGGATTTAGAAACTAAGAAGTTTATATTCGCTGTTGCCGGTGGACAATCTAAAGGAGAGGCAATAAAAGCTTATCTGAACATTGCACCTAAAAACACGGTATTAATTACCGATGAAGCAGCAGCAAAAACAATATTAAATAAGTAATAAAAAGTTAATAGCTTTTTAAATATCATTTTAAAGGAGGCCATTATAATGGCAGTAAAAGTAGCAATTAATGGTTTTGGTAGAATTGGTCGTTTAGCATTTAGAAGAATTCAAGACGTAGAAGGTATTGAAGTAGTTGCAGTAAACGACTTAACTGACGACGAAATGTTAGCTCATTTATTAAAATATGACACTATGCAAGGACGCTTCACTGGTGAAGTTGAAGTCGTTGATGGTGGTTTCCGCGTAAATGGTAAAGAAGTTAAATCATACGAAGAACCAGACGCAAGCAAATTACCTTGGGGCGATTTAGATATCGACGTAGTATTAGAATGTACTGGTTTCTATACAGATAAAGAAAAAGCAGAAGCACACATTAATGCAGGAGCTAAAAAAGTATTAATCTCTGCTCCAGCTAAAGGTGATGTTAAAACAATCGTATATAACACTAACCACAGCGACTTAGACGGTTCAGAAACAGTTGTTTCAGGTGCTTCATGTACTACTAACTCATTAGCACCAGTTGCAAAAGTATTAAGTGATGAATTCGGTATCGTTGAAGGTTTAATGACTACTATCCATGCATACACTGGTGACCAAATGACTCAAGACGGTCCTCATAAAAAAGGCGACAAACGTCGTGCGCGTGCAGCAGCTCAAAACATCGTACCTAACTCAACAGGTGCTGCTAAAGCTATCGGTAAAGTTATTCCTGAAATCGATGGTAAATTAGACGGCGGTGCACAACGTGTACCAGTAGCAACTGGTTCATTAACTGAAGTAACAGTTGTATTAGAAAAAGACGTTTCAGTTGAAGACGTTAACAATGCAATGAAAAATGCTTCAAACGAATCATTCGGTTACACTGAAGACGAAATCGTATCTTCAGACGTAGTAGGTATGACTTACGGTTCATTATTCGACGCTACACAAACTCGTGTAATGTCAGTAGGCGACCGTCAATTAGTTAAAGTAGCAGCTTGGTATGATAACGAAATGTCTTACACTGCTCAATTAGTACGTACTTTAGAATATTTAGCAGAATTATCTAAATAATTCAGAAGCCTAGTTGAATAAGGCTTGTGCTCGGTACGTTTGTACAAGTGCTCACACGCTTGTACAAATCATTAAAATAAGGTAGCTTATGAGTAAGCGGGGAGCACTAACGCTTCTCCGCTTATTTTTATACTTATCATTCCTATTAGAGGAGGAAATTATAATGGCAAAAAAAATTGTTTCTGATTTAGATTTAAAAGGCAAAGTTGTTCTTGAACGTGCTGATTTCAATGTACCTTTAAAAGACGGTCAAATTACAAATGATAACCGTATTGTTCAAGCTCTACCTACTATTAAGTATATTCTTGAACAAGGTGGTAAATTGGTATTATTTTCTCACTTGGGAAAAGTAAAAGAAGAAAGTGATAAAGAAGGTTTAACTTTAAAACCTGTAGCTGACGCTTTATCTGAAAAATTAGGTAAAGAAGTTACTTTTGTTCCTGAAACACGTGGAGAAAAATTAGAATCTGCTATTAAAAATCTAAACGAAGGTGATGTATTATTAGTTGAAAATACACGCTTTGAAGATTTAGATGGTAAAAAAGAATCTAAAAATGACCCTGAATTAGGTAAATATTGGGCATCATTAGGCGATGTATTCGTTAACGATGCTTTCGGTACAGCTCATCGTGAACATGCTTCAAACGTAGGAATTTCTACTCACTTAGAAACAGCTGCTGGTTATTTAATGGAAAAAGAAATTAAATTTATCGGTGGCGTTGTCAATGACCCACAAAAACCAGTTGTTGCAATTTTAGGTGGCGCTAAAGTGTCAGATAAAATTGGCGTAATCAAAAATCTAGTAAACATTGCTGATAAAATCCTTATCGGTGGCGGTATGGCGTATACTTTCTTAAAAGCACAAGGTAAAGAAATCGGTTTATCACTTTTAGAAGAAGATAAAATTGATTTTGCGAAAGAATTACTAGAAAGTAACGGCGATCAAATCGTTCTACCAGTAGATGCTAAAGTAGCGAAAGAATTCTCTAATGATGCTAAAATTACTGAAGTTTCAATCGATGATATCCCGGCTGATCAAGAAGCTATGGATGTCGGTCCTAAAACAGTTGAATTATTCTCTAAAGAGTTAGAAGATGCTCATACTGTTGTTTGGAATGGACCTATGGGTGTATTTGAATTTAGTAACTTTGCCCAAGGTACAATTGGTGTATGTAAAGCAATTGCAAACCTTAAAGACGCAACTACTATTATTGGTGGTGGCGATTCAGCAGCAGCTGCAATTTCATTAGGATTCGAAGATGACTTTACACATATATCAACTGGTGGCGGTGCGTCATTAGAATATCTTGAAGGAATTGAATTACCTGGTATTAAAGCTATTAATGATAAATAATTTTTACTTTGAAAACATAGACGTTTCCGTCTACATTTTCCCGGGAAAATATACTAAACAAGCAAGATAGTTAAACAAACTTTAAGAATGATACTGTAATGAGGTGCTATTCAACTCTATCAATATGAAAGTCGAATAGTAGCTTGCTACAGTTGGAAGTATTTAACACTAAAAATAGTTAAAAATATTAAAAATAGGAGTGTAACAAATGAGAAAACCAATCATAGCTGGTAACTGGAAAATGAATAAAACAGTTCAAGAAGCTAAAGACTTCGTAAATAATTTACCAACATTACCTGATGAAAAAGAAGTTGAATCAGTAATTTGTGCGCCAACAATTCAATTAGACGCATTAATTTCTCTAGTGAATGACGGCAAAGCAAAAGGATTAAAAATTGGTGCTCAAAACACTTATTTTGAAGATAATGGTGCCTTTACAGGAGAAACTTCTCCAGTAGCATTAGCTGATTTAGGTGTTAAATATGTTGTTATTGGACACTCAGAACGTCGTGAATTATTCCATGAAACTGATGAAGATGTGAACAAAAAAGCACATGCAGTATTTAATCATGGTATGACACCAATTATTTGTGTTGGTGAAACTGACGAAGAAAGAGAAAATGGCAAAGCTAATGAAGTCGTTAGCAACCAAGTTAAAAAAGCATTAGAAGGCTTATCAGAGAAACAACTTAAAGAAGTTGTTATTGCTTATGAACCAATCTGGGCAATCGGTACTGGTAAATCAGCAACTTCTGAAGATGCAAATGAAATGTGTGCACAAGTACGTAAAACAGTAGCAGAATTTTCAAGCCAAGATGTTGCAGATGCAACACGTATTCAATACGGTGGTAGTGTTAAACCTAATAATGTTAAAGAATATATGGCACAATCAGATATTGATGGTGCATTAGTTGGAGGCGCATCATTAAAAGTTGATGATTTCGTACAATTGTTAGAAGGTGCTAAATAATTATGGCTAAACAACCAACAGCATTAATTATTTTAGACGGTTTCGCTAATCGTGAAAGCGAACACGGAAACGCAGTTAAACTAGCGAATAAACCTAACTTTGATCGTTATTACAACAACTATCCTACAACTCAAATTGAAGCTAGTGGTTTAGATGTTGGTCTACCTGAAGGTCAAATGGGTAACTCAGAAGTTGGTCATATGAATATCGGCGCAGGCCGAATCGTTTACCAAAGTTTGACTCGTATTAACAAATCAATTGAAGATGGTGATTTCTTTGAAAATGACGTCTTAGGTAAAGCTACACAACATGTAAAAGATAATAACTCTGCTTTACATGTCTTTGGTTTACTATCAGATGGTGGCGTACACAGTTATTATCAACATTTATTCGCGTTATTAGAACTTGCTAAACAAAAAGGTGTTGAAAATGTTTATGTGCATGCATTTTTAGATGGACGTGACGTTGATCAAAAATCAGCACTTAAATATATCGAAGAAACAGAAGCTAAATTCAAAGAACTAGGTGTAGGTCAATTCGCATCTATTTCAGGTCGTTATTATGCAATGGACCGAGATAAACGTTGGGAACGTGAAGAAAAAGCTTACAACGCAATTCGTAATTTCAATGGTCCTTCATACGCTTCAGCTAAAGAAGGCGTTGAAGCTAACTATGCCAATGACTTAACAGATGAATTTGTTGAACCATTTATTGTTGAAGGTCAAAATAACGGAGTAAATGATAACGATGCAGTTATTTTCTTCAACTTCCGTCCTGATAGAGCCGCTCAACTTTCTGAAATATTTACAAATAATGCTTTTGATGGCTTTAAAGTAGAAAGAGTAAATAACTTATTCTATGCTACATTTACTAAATATAATGATAATGTTGATGCTGAGGTTGTCTTTGAAAAAGTTGACTTAAACAATACAATTGGTGAAGTTGCTCAAGATAATAACTTGAAACAATTGCGTATTGCAGAAACTGAAAAATATCCACACGTTACTTATTTCATGAGTGGTGGTCGTAACGATAAATTCGAAGGTGAACGTCGTCGTTTAATCGATTCACCTAAAGTAGCGACATATGATTTAAAACCTGAAATGAGTGCGTATGAAGTTAAAGATGCGCTATTAGAAGAGTTAGACCAAGGCGATTTAGATTTAATTATCTTAAACTTTGCTAACCCTGACATGGTTGGTCATAGTGGTATGCTAGAACCAACAATTAAAGCAATTGAAGCAGTAGATGAATGTTTAGGTGAAGTTGTAGATAAAATCTTAGACATGAATGGTTATGCTATCATCACAGCTGACCACGGTAACTCTGACCAAGTATTAACAGACGATGATCAGCCAATGACTACGCATACAACTAACCCAGTTCCAGTTATCGTTACTAAAGACGGCGTTACTTTACGTGAAACTGGACGTCTTGGTGACTTAGCGCCAACACTACTTGATTTATTAAATGTTAAACAACCAGACGAAATGACTGGGGAATCATTGATTAAACACTAATTATGTTGAAAAAGTTAAAATGTTTCTAATGCGAGGCTTGATTTCATGGCCTCAACTTAGAAACAAACTAACTTAATACAAATATTTTATTAAATGTTTAAATCAAGCTATAATAACTATAGAATCTAAATTTAAAGGAGATTATTAACATGCCAATTATTACAGATGTTTATGCTCGCGAAGTCTTAGACTCACGTGGTAACCCAACAGTTGAAGTTGAAGTGTTAACTGAAAGTGGAGCTTTTGGTCGCGCATTAGTACCTTCAGGAGCTTCTACTGGTGAACATGAAGCAGTAGAATTACGTGATGGAGACAAATCACGTTATAGCGGTAAAGGTGTAACTAAAGCCGTTGAAAATGTTAATGAAATTATCGCACCAGAAATCGTTGAAGGTGAATTTTCAGTATTAGATCAAGTATCAATTGATAGAATGATGATTCAATTAGACGGTACTTCTAACAAAGGTAAATTAGGTGCCAACGCTATCTTAGGCGTATCAATTGCTGTTGCACGCGCTGCTGCAGACTTATTAGGCCAACCATTATACAAATACCTAGGTGGATTCAATGGTAAACAATTACCAGTACCTATGATGAACATCGTTAACGGTGGTTCTCACTCAGATGCGCCAATCGCATTCCAAGAGTTCATGATCTTACCAACTGGTGCTGAATCATTCAAAGAAGCATTACGTTGGGGTGCTGAAATCTTCCATAACTTAAAATCAATCCTAAGCGAACGCGGTTTAGAAACTGCAGTAGGTGACGAAGGTGGTTTCGCACCTAAATTCGAAGGAACTGAAGATGCGGTAGAAACTATCATCAAAGCAATCGAAAAAGCTGGTTACAAACCAGGCGAAGATGTATTCTTAGGATTTGACTGTGCATCTTCTGAATTCTACGAAAACGGTGTATACGACTACACTAAATTCGAAGGTGAACACGGTGCTAAACGTAGCGCAGCTGAACAAGTTGACTACCTAGAAGAATTAATTGGTAAATACCCAATTATCACAATTGAAGATGGTATGGACGAAAACGACTGGGACGGTTGGAAACAATTAACAGATCGTATCGGCGACAAAGTTCAATTAGTAGGTGACGACTTATTCGTAACTAACACTGAAATTCTTTCAAGAGGTATTGAACAAGGTATCGGTAACTCAATCCTAATCAAAGTTAACCAAATCGGTACATTAACTGAAACATTCGATGCAATCGAAATGGCTCAAAAAGCAGGCTACACTGCAGTAGTTTCTCACCGTTCAGGTGAAACTGAAGATACAACAATCTCAGATATCGCAGTAGCTACAAACGCTGGCCAAATCAAAACAGGTTCATTATCAAGAACTGACCGTATTGCTAAATACAATCAATTATTACGTATCGAAGACGAATTATACGAAACTGCTAAATTTGATGGCATTAAATCTTTCTACAATTTAGATAAATAAGATTCGGCTAAATAAAATACAGTTTTAAATTAAATAAAGTTCACGCTATTAGCCTGTCACAGAGTTGAGACTGTGGCAGGCGTTTTTTATTTTTTAAGAAAATGGAGACCAAACAACTCACATAGTGACATTTTCTAAATAAATCTTAATCTCACCATGAAGCTACTAATACATAGCATGAAAGTAAATCGCCGTGTGAACCAATAGACATAGTGTAGGAACTTATTTAACTTACCTAAGCAAACTGATATAATAAGCGTGTAATTGAAAGAAGGAGATTCAAACATGGAGAATGTACCTAATCAGCCAAGCCAAAGAGAACGTAATGCCGGTAAAATAATTGGCTATGGTTCTTTAATATTTTGTATTTTATTAATCATTCATAATTTTATTGCGTTAGACACACAAACCGCGAAGACACTGTTATCACAGGCAGGCCAAAAAGCAAGTGGTAGTGCTGTAGATAATATCTTAAATAGCTTTAGATATACTGGAGTCATGTATATTCTGGCTTATTTAGCAGGCGTTATTGCATTATGGAATCGTCATAAATACTTATGGTGGTTTATGTTTGCTGTGTATGTTTCTAATGTGTTATTTACATTAGTAAATATTGCAATGGTGACTAATGCGATTATTAGTGCTAAATCACCATTATTTGTTGTACCTGTATTCATTGTTATCATTGGATCAGCGCTATTAGCAATCTATATGTTAGTAGTATCAATGATGCGCAAAAGTACATTCAATCGATAGACATTGATAAGCTAACAACATATATGATATAATTCCAACGTATATAATGAATGGAGGACAATTTTCATGCATACACTTTTCATAGTACTACTAATTATTGATTGTATTGCATTAATCGCTGTTGTTTTACTCCAAGAAGGTAAAAGTAATGGACTTTCAGGTGCTATTAGTGGTGGCGCAGAACAGTTATTTGGTAAACAAAAACAACGTGGCGTCGATTTATTCTTGCATAGATTAACAATTATTTTAGCAATCATTTTCTTCTTAATAATGATTGGTATAAGTTACTTTGGTTTATAAGGTCCGACGATGTCAATGTCGGACTTTTTTATTTATAATAAATAAAGAAAGGGAACGGGACAGAAATCTAATATAATTGCGAAGATTTTGTAGTCTCGTCCCGGCAAGTTTGACTATAGATGAAGAAAGTAATGAGTTAACGTATCTTTATCTTAGACAACTACTGCTCAAACTTAAAGCTGGTTCATTTTATATAATGTTCTAGCCATATAGATTTTACAGTTTTTAATAAAAACAGAAACACAATCTATACAGACGTTAAACTATATTAAAACGCACTGCATAATTATATGTAGCGTTAACGTTTTTAAGATAAAACATTTAAAATTATAAGTTATGATAGATACTACGACGGAGAGGGATATCAAAATGCAAATTAAATTACCACAACCTTTCTTTTTTGAAGAAGGTAAACGAGCTGTATTACTCTTACACGGGTTTACTGGTAACTCATCAGATGTAAGACAATTAGGTCGTTTCTTACAGAAAAAGGGCTATACATCTTACGCCCCACAATATGAAGGACATGCGGCTCCACCCGAAGAAATATTAGAATCAAGTCCTCATGTGTGGTTTAAAGATGTACTTGACGGTTATGACTATTTAGTTGAGAAAGGCTACGAAGATATCGCTGTAGCAGGCTTATCGCTTGGTGGCGTCTTTGCCTTAAAATTGAGCTTAAATCGACCTGTAAAGGGTATTGTAACTATGTGTGCACCCGCTGAAGGTAAAACACAAGATTCAATATATGAAGGCTTTTTAGAATACGCACGTAATTTCAAAAAGTATGAAGGTAAAGATCAGGCTACGATTGATAGAGAAATGGAAAACTTCCATCCCACTGAAACTTTAAAAGAGTTAAGTGCAACGCTAAATAATGTCAGAAATGAAATTGATGAAGTGTTAGATCCAATATTAGTAGTACAAGCTGAAAATGATGAAATGATTAATCCTCAATCAGCAAATTATATATATGACAATGTTGATTCAGATGATAAAAATATTAAATGGTATGCAAATTCAGGGCATGTCATTACAATCGATAAAGAAAAAGAACAAGTATTCGAAGATGTATACAATTTCTTAGAAACTTTAGATTGGTCTGAATAATAAATAAAATAAGAAATGAAAGAAGAAAGGAGGGGCATGATGAATTTAAAGCAATCCATTGAAGAAATCGTAAAACAACCTGATTATAACCCAATGTCGGTGTCAGATTTTCAAGATGCTTTAGGTCTTAACAGTGCTGACTCATTTAGAGATTTAATAAAGGTGCTAGTAGAACTAGAACAAGCAGGTTTAGTCGAACGAACTAAAACAGATAGATACCAACGTAAGCAATCAAGTAAAAGTACAGGTTCTAATTTAATAAAAGGGACGTTAAGTCAAAATAAAAAAGGATTTGCGTTCTTAAGACCAGAAAATCAAGATATGGACGATATCTTTATTCCACCTACAAAAATTAATCGTGCTTTAGATGGCGACACAGTAATTGTAGAAATTCAAAAATCCAAAGGGGAACATAAAGGTAAAACTGAAGGTGAAGTAAAATCTATTGAAAAACATTCAGTGACACAAGTTGTAGGTACGTTTAGTGAAGCAAGACATTTCGGATTTGTAATTCCTGATGATAAACGTATTATGCAAGACATTTTCATCCCTAAAGGTCAAAGCCTTGGTGCCGTAGACGGTCATAAAGTGCTTGTACAAATCACTAAATACGCAGACGGTACAGATAATCCAGAAGGGCAAGTTTCAGCTATACTAGGTCATAAAAATGACCCAGGCGTAGATATTTTATCAATTATTTATCAACATGGAATTGAAATTGAATTCCCTGATAACGTCTTAAAAGAAGCTGAAGCCGTACCCGAAGAGATTAAACCTGATGAAATTAAAGGGCGTACGGATTTACGTGATGAATTAACAATCACGATTGATGGCGCAGATGCAAAAGACTTAGATGATGCCATTAGTGTGAAAAAACTTCCAAATGGTCATACAGAATTAACGGTAAGTATCGCTGACGTAAGTTACTACGTCAAAGAAGATTCGAATTTAGACAAAGAAGCTTATGATCGAGCGACAAGTGTCTACCTAGTGGACCGAGTAATTCCAATGATTCCACACCGTTTAAGTAACGGTATTTGTTCATTAAACCCGGAAGTAGACCGCCTAACATTAAGTTGTCGTATGGAAATCAATGAACGTGGCGAAGTCGTGAAACACGAAATATTTGATAGTGTCATCCATTCTAATTATAGAATGACATATGATGCAGTTAATCAAATTATTACGGATAAAAATCCGGAAGTCCGTAAACAGTATCAAGAAATTACGCCTATGCTCGATTTAGCTCAAGAGCTATCTGAACGTTTAATTCATATGCGTAGACGTCGTGGTGAAATAGACTTCGATATTAGTGAAGCTAAAGTATTAGTTAATAATGAAGGTTTACCTACAGATGTAGTCATACGTGAACGTGGCGAAGGTGAACGTCTAATTGAATCATTTATGTTAGTGGCTAATGAAACAGTAGCTGAGCATTTTAATAAATTAGATGTACCATTTATCTATCGTGTACATGAACAGCCTAAGTCTGATCGATTGAAACAATTCTTCGATTTTATTACTAACTTTGGCATAATGGTTAAAGGCACTGGAGAAGATATCCATCCTTCAACGTTACAATCTATTCAAGAGCAAGTTGAAGGGCGCTCAGAACAAATGGTTATCTCTACAATGATGTTACGTTCGATGCAACAAGCACATTATGAGGACACTAATTTAGGTCACTTCGGCTTATCAGCTGAGTATTATACGCACTTTACGTCTCCAATTCGACGTTATCCCGATTTAACTGTGCATCGTTTAATTCGCAAATATCTTATTGAAAATTCAATGGATAATAAAGAATTGCACAAGTGGGAAGACAAACTACCTGAATTAGCTGAACACACATCACAACGTGAGCGTCGCGCAATTGAAGCAGAACGCGACACCGATGAACTGAAAAAAGCTGAATATATGATTCAACACATTGGTGATGAATTCGAAGGTATAGTAAGTTCTGTAGCTAACTTTGGTATGTTTATTGAATTGCCTAATACGATTGAAGGTATGGTGCACATTTCCAATATGACCGATGATTATTACAATTTCGATGAACGTCAAATGGCATTAATTGGTGAGCGTCAAGCTAAAGTGTTCCGTATTGGAGATACAGTTACTGTAAAAGTGACACATGTAGACGTTGACGAACGTATGATTGATTTCCAAATCGTTGGTATGCCTATGCCTAAAAATGAAAGAAGCCAACGCCCAGCAAGAGGCAAAACAATTCAAGCTAAAACACGTGGTAAATCTTTAGATAAATCAAAAGACGATAATCAAAAAGATAAGAAGAAAAAGCGTAAACAACGTAAAGGTAAAAATCAGCGAAATCGTGATCAAAAAGATAATACTAAACACAAACCATTTTATAAAGATAAAAGTGTGAAGAAAAAATCACGTCGCAAGAAAAAATAATCAGCAAAGAGGTGACTAACATTCATGGCTAAGAAAAAAACAAAATCACCAGGTACATTAGCTGAAAATCGTAAAGCCAGACATGACTTTAATATAGAAGACACGATTGAAGCGGGTATCGCATTAAAAGGTACTGAAATCAAGTCAATTCGCCGTGGTAGTGCCAATTTGAAAGATAGCTTCGCCCAAGTTAAACGTGGCGAAATGTATATTAATAATATGCACATTGCCCCTTATGAAGAGGGCAATCGCTTCAATCATGACCCTTTGCGTTCACGAAAATTATTGCTTCATAAAAAAGAAATCATTAAATTAGGTGAGCGTACTAGAGAAATGGGATATTCAATTATTCCATTGAAACTGTATTTAAAACATGGTCAATGTAAAGTATTATTAGGCGTAGCTCGTGGTAAAAAACTACATGATAAGCGTCAAGCTTTAAAAGATAAAGCAATCAAACGCGAAGTGGATCGTGCAGTTAAAGCCCGTTATTAAGCACAGTTGTTGCTTAATCGGGCTCTCTTTGATAAAATAGCTAGTATTGTGATTAAAGTTATATGTCAGTTAAAAATAATAGTATCGAGGGGACGTTTTTGGATTCGACAGGGGTCCCCCGAGCTCATTAAGCGTGTCGGAGGGTTGTCTCCGTCATCAACACATTCAATAAATATAACTGACAAAACAAACAATAATTTCGCAGTAGCTGCGTAATAGCACTCTGCATCGCCTAACAGCATCTCCTATGTGCTGTTAACGCGATTCAACCTTAGTAGGATATGCTAAACACTGCCGTTTGAAGTCTGTTTAGATGAAACTTAATCAAACTAGCATAATACTGGTTGTCTGTTGCTTACTATTATGCGAAATCTAACAATAGACTACACACGTAGAAAGATGTGTATCAGGACCTCTGGACGCGGGTTCGAATCCCGCCGTCTCCATATATAAGCGTTAAAAACAGTTATTAGCTGTTTTTAACGCTTTTTTTTATTTGTAATAATATATAGTTTTAAAATTTATAGCGATCATTTGTAAAATTAAACACAAGAATATAAATGAGTTGTGATATTATAAAATATACTAAAAATACATCTTATGAGGTATTATAGTTTTATAGAACATAGTACGGTAGTGAAATGAATGTAAAGTTACTTTTTATATTATTATTCAAAAGAGGGAATAAGTGAACAGATTTAAAGAAATGAGATTATTTTAACAAGATTACCAAGATTTGGTGGAGTTATTAAATTGAAAAAATATAATTAAAAAACTTAAAAATCGAAAGAAAATTTTAATTATGCCAACGTGGCGTACTGGTTTAAATATATATTCAGATGAAAGATTTATGGGAACGAATTATTATAATGAATTTCAACAAGTAATTAATAACCCTGAATTGCAAAGATTAGTTGAGGAAAAAGGATATAAAATATCTTTTTATTTACATAGAAACTTCCAAGTATTTAGTCATCTTTTTTCTTCTGAGTTTGTCGAAGTGCTTACAGATCAAAATCATAATGTAAAAGATTTATTAGCTGAATATCAAGTTCTAATTACTGACTATTCTAGCGTGGGATTAGATTTTACGTTAATGCATAAAAAAGTCGTGTATTTTAGACCGGAGCTATTATAAATGGAGATTTCATTTCAAAATCAATAGATTTGTTGCCGGGGGTAGTAATGACTACTCAAAAAGAATTTATTGTAGAGTTACGAATTACTAAAATGTCTAAAAAGTATAAGAATAATTTAGCTCATCTATATAAATATTCTGATAGAAAAGCATGTAAAAGGATAACCGATGCGATGATAAATTATTTTAGTCTGAATTAAAGAGATAGTTTGTTTTCATTTATCAAGATAACAATAGTTTTAGACTGATTATATTGGAGGTCTAATATGGAATTATTAGGTGCTATCATATACTTATTTATTACTTTTTATATTTATAAAACTGTATGGTTTGTAATAACGTCCTATATTGCTAACTTTTTTTATAATGTTCCTATTTCTAGAAACGATGAAGGTAATTTATTTTTAGTAATGATAACTACATTACTAGCTACATTAGCTATTACTTTAACTATATTAATAGGGAGTTATTTAATTTTTCATTGGTTCTCAATAGTACTCCTAATCGCTTTATGTATATTCATAAGAGTTAAAGATATAGGTAATCCTGATATTTAATGTTTATTGAGACTGAGGCACTAATTATTTATTCAGTGTAAAACCGATAAACTGTCTTCAAAAGTTGAAATATCGGCGAATAAATTTAAGTGCTAAACAATAGGGAATAGCGACAGAAATCTAATATAATTTCAATGATTTCTATCGTCATTTCCCACTAATATTGAATAGAGAAGAAAGTACGATTTTATTTATCTTTTTTGATGAACTATTGTAATTATGAACTTGAAGAAAAGCCTCTAAAGTTAGTTAAAAATGCAAAGCGATATAAAATAGATTTTTTAAACTACAAATCTAACAATACCTTTAGCATTGATAATTTATTTTTTATTAAATTAATATAGATGTTAATAAAAGTATTGAAAATTATTTTAAGGTTTTCTCCATTGCCGTTTTATATTTATTAAATACATTATCATCTATATCACCATTCATCTGAATTAGCATATTATCTTTAGCATAAACATGTGAATAAAATGCTGCACTAGATTTTCCTAATTCATCATAATATTTCTTCGTTTCTTCTAAATCTTTTTTATTTTTAAACTTAAATATTCTAGCATTTTTGTCATCTTGCACTGTAAATATTTTTGCATCTTCAGATTTCATAGGAGCCATTCCGAAATCTTCGTGTCTCATTGTTTTTAGATTTTTTACACTTAAACCTTCACTTTTAAATTTATTTATTACATCACTAATTTCATAATTTTTACCACACGCTACTAAAATTAGAACTCCTACTAACAAAATGTAAAGCAACTTTTTCATCCTAAATATCCTTCTTATTAAATTTTATATTTGAACATATGTAAAAGACGTTGAATTATCTTATTATATGTAAATATCATTTACTTATTAAATTACAGCTTATCTTATAAAAAGGTTTATAAGACCTAATACTTTAACTCTTGGAGCATAGTTTTTATCTACTATGAACTAAGCTAAAAATATGATACTTTTTAAATATTTAAAATTATAATCTTATTATATAATTTATCAGAGAAAAATAAAGTGTATTTTACAATATTTACAGTTTAAAATAAAATTGTTTTTATCAAATAAACTAAATAGACGTATTTGTGCAATTTTCAAACACAAATACGTCTTTTTTTAGTATTAAATTTAAATGAAAGGGCGAATTAACGCACCCCAATGCGTACCTCATATATGACTAATTAAAAATGTGGGTTTTAGAAAAATCGATAAAATTTGTGCTAGCTTTTGATAATAAGTCTTTGTTTTTAAAAGCTAAGACTACACGATTTTTGAATTGCTCGGGCATTTTTAAATATTTAACATTACTTTTATCTGTAACAGATGTTTCTGGAATAAAAGTGAATGAACCACTATATAATGCAAGCTTATGGGCAGTGTCTATACTCACGGTTTCAATAGTCACATTCGGACTAATTTCATAGTATTTCAAAATATTACAAAACAACTTGCGTAATCCATATCTATCTTTAAGCATAATAAACTTTTGATGATTAATTGAACTCATAATTTGATCTAAGGTCAAATTATCGAGATCTTTATACAATATATTTTGTGACGAAATAACCAAATATATATTTTCTGCATAAAGTTCTGCATAATCGATGCTTGAATTCCATAATGGCAAGGTGTTAAAACAAATATCAATTTTGTTATCTAATAATTTATTTTCTAAATCTTTAGTATCTCCCTCAATTAAATCAATTTTAATTTTAGGATATTTTTGTGTGAATGCAGGCAATACTTTATGTAGAACATGTGAAGCTAATGTTGGGTTAGTACCAATTCTTAAAAAGCCAGAGTCATAATTTGAAATATTAGTCAGTTTTTGAGTCATTTTTAAATACATGAGATCAATATCTTTCAAATATTCATAATAAATTTCGCCTTCAGTAGTTAAGATAAGTGGTTTTTTCTTCCTATTGAAAAGCGTTACGCCTAAAGAGGTTTCAATACTTTTTATGTAATTGCTATAGTAGGGTTGAGAAACATATAGTTTATTTGAAGCTTTGGAAAAGGATCCTTCTTTAATAAGTGTGTCTATAAAAAGCAATTCTTTATTGATATTATCACCTACTTATAACTTATTTGTTATAACTCGTATATGATAATAGGAATTTTACATTTAGTCAATTTAGAGAGAAAATTGATAGTGTTCTAATAAAAGAAAGGGTGATAATTTGGCAACGAATATAGATGAAAAAGAAAAAATATGGACGAATAGTTTCGTATTAAATTTTATAGTTAACTTTCTAGTTAATTTAAATATGTATTTGTTAATAGTTATAATCGCTGGATATACACAACAGCAATTTAACGCATCTGAGAGTACAGCGGGTCTCGTAGCTGGATTATTTATCGTAGGTTCACTATTTGGTAGATTTATCATGGGGAAATACGTCAACAGTTTAGGGCCTAAAACAGTATTGATTATTGGGGCAACGTTATTTACTATAACGAGTGCTTTTTATTTTGTAGAAACTTCAGTAGGATTTTTAATATTAGTCAGAATCTTAAATGGTTTCTCATTTGGTGTTTGTACAACATCTACCGGTTCAATAGCTGGTTACATTACTCCTCAATCACGCAAAGGGGAAGGTATTAGTTTATTTAGTTTAAGTATGGTGCTTGGAGCTGCAGTTGGTCCATTCTTAGGTTTACTTTTATTACAAGATTTCAGTATTGAAGTTATTTTCGGACTTAATTTAATTCTAAGTGCTATTTCACTTATCATTGCATTAATTATGAAAGTGCCATTTGAAACAGTTAAACTTTCTAAAGAAGAGAAAGGTTTCCACATTTCTCAATTCGTAGCTAAAGAAGCAATTCCAATTGCTATCGTTGTTTTCGTTTCTGGTTTAACATACTCTTCAATTTTAAATTTCATGAATTCATTTGCTGCACAAAGGGATTTAGTGACTGCCTCTAGTTATTTCTTTATTGTCTATGCTATCATTTCAATCATCTCAAGACCGATATGTGGACGATTAATGGACAATAAAAATGAAAACTATGTTATTTATCCTAGTATCATATTTTATATCATATGCTTTGTTGTTCTGGCTAACTCCCAATCATCATGGATGTTGTTACTAAACGGTGCAATATTAGGTTTAGGTTATGGTAACCTTACTTCTACGTCACAATCCGTTTCTGTTAAAGTTGTGCCTAAAGAGAAAATTGCACGCGCAACGTCAACATTCTTTATTGGTTTAGATCTTGGTCTAGGTTTTGGACCATATCTATTAGGAAGCTTTGTTCATAAAGTAGGAATTAGTAATATGTATCTTATTATGGCAGCAGTTTTAGTAGTTACATTCTTTGTGTATTATTTAATTCATGGTAAAAACGTACGCACTGCATAAATAAGATGAATATATTAAACAAGCCCATAATCGTATGGTTATGGGCTTGTTTTGTAATTAAAATTAGTTATTATTTATTTTTTTACCTTCAGTACGTCCAGTTTCTCCCTTATCTTTATGAGCTTTCGGATTATCCTTTTTATGCGTACTTTTCTTCACAGGCTCTACTGAGTCTTTATCGTGACTACATGCCCCTAATAATAGAAAACTTGAAAGTAAAATAAAAGCTACTTTTTTCATAATATCACCCTTTGTTTAAAAATATTGGAATATTCAAATAATTATATTTTAAGTATGACACATTTTATTTAATATTCAATAGTTATTATTAAAGTTAAAAAAACAGACATAATGCATAAAAAACAGATAGGCGAGCCTACCTGTTTTCATACTTTAATTAGTTAGTGTTATCTCCATTTTGAGTAGATTCAGTAGTTGCATTTTCGTTAGTCGAACTATTTGAATCATCATTATTTTGGTTGTCCTCGCTACTATTAGCTGAATACGTTTGAATTTCTGAGCTAGACGATTGATCATCAGTATTTGAATTATTTTCTGTTGAAGCATTGTTGTTTCTATTGTTATTACCAGTCTCATTATTTATAGTTTCGTTTGTTTGATTATAAGTTTGACCGGAATTATTAGATTGGTTTGTATTTTGGTTATTAGTGTTTTGTTCAACTGTGTTTTGACCACTTAAATTTTCATTAGACTGGCCTTGACCACTATTTTGTTGCTCAGTAGGTTGAGTATTAGTTGTTTGTTGTTCTTGAGTGGGTTGTTGTTCTTGTGTTGCATTTTCTTCACTGCCATTCTCTTGAGTACTATTTTGTTCTTCTTGATTATCGTCTTCGGATGATTCGCTTTCTTTGGATTTATCATCATCTTTTGAATCATCTTTATCTTTTTTGTCTTTATCTTTGTCCTTGTCTTTATCTTTAGATGACTTATCATCATGTGATTTTTTATCTTTCGTTTCTACTGCTTTATTCGTAGATGGGTTATTACTTTCAATCATTTTATGAATACCTAGAGCTAGCATACTTAATAGGATAATTGTGATAGCCATTGCAAAGTATTTTAAGTAATTTTTATTTTTAAAAACTGCAACAATAGCGAATAAAATGATTATGAATGCTATCAGTAAAAGAGCCATACCTATGTAGAACAACATTTTATCCATATCTTACCTCCGTCTATGTTAAATTATTAATTATATTGTACTATACTTATAAAACAATAAATATTAATGTGTAATTAACATTTAATTAATTTTTGAAAACAATTGTGTGAATAAGCGAATATAACATTTACATTATTAACTATTTGTCTTATCGAAAATGTTCAACTCTTCATTTTTTTTACTAGTAGAAACAAATAAAGTGTCATCGTAAATGTGAGGATGTTCAGATTGAGTATTTAAATTAATTTCTGCTAAAATTCTAAAAGACCCATTATCTAATGGTTCAACTATAGAAATTTCATTATTATTTTCTTGAATTATTAAACGTCTTTGTGAGTGGTTATTTATTTTCCAGTTATTCATATATTCACCTTTTCTTCAAAAATAAAACTACGTTAGCGTCATTCTAACGTAGTAAGAGGGTTAATCCTAATTAAAGCTTCTTTCAATTTCTGTAAAAGCTTTATTAGTTACTTTAATATTATCAATTCTATCTGCCGAAATTTTTCCGTCTAAATAGCCATGATCAATGAGTACTTTGCAGTTTTCTAGAAAGTCGTCGTATTCTCTATCACAAAAATAATCATCTTGAGCTATAATACTATCTTTAAAATCATTAGCTTCATGTTCACTTTGCCCATCATTAGAACGTTCCATATACAATTTATAAAATTTTGCGATTGTATATTTTTGTTCTTTTGTTAATTCATCTAACATTGAAATTCCTCCCTCATAATTAATTAGTTATACCCCATTTTATAGGTTGAAAAAACGTATTTACTTAGAGAATTAATGGGGTAATATCGAATTATTGTGCATCTTTAATACCCTCATCAACAGCTCTTGCAAATTTGTAGAATGTCTTTGTATAGTTGTCAGAGTCGCTTCTAGTTTTTTGATCTAGGTTTTTATTTTTAAAAAACAATGCTCTTTGACCAGTAGTTAACTCGAGTTGAACTCCGTTATCATTATGTCTATTGATAATATTTTCATCCGAGGTTGCTTCGACACCTTTAGGATTTTTTTGAATGGTAAAGCCTTTATCTTTAAGAGAACGCTTAATGGAGTTAGCTAGTTTCTTATCCTTGCCCCCAACATAGACAATAGGATCTTCGCCAGCATAACCGTGAATCGATATTGTTTCATCTGTATGCTTTAACATTTTTAATAATGTGGGTTCGTCAAATACGGTCGAAGTAATGTGAAGTTGTTCATTATGATCGGGAAGAAGCCCTTCAAAGGTGTAGTAGTCATATTTCCCAATATTTGAAATACGGCGAGCTAATTCGGTAGTACCTGGTTCAATGCCCCCGCCATGAATTGCAGTAATCAATATATGATTGTTCTTTCTATTCTTAGTTTTAACTCTCCAATCTTCACCTTCAGTTGTATGTTTTTTTAAATCTTGAAAATTAGAATAGTAATCTGAAGAATGGTTTTTCTTTTCTTCACGAGTTTTATAAATGACAAATGCGACAAGGACTATACCGATTATCAATAAAATGATAAATAGGTAATATAACTTTGAATACCAATTTTTTCTATTTTTCATGGGACCTTCCTTATTTCCTTATTTAGTAGGGGGAATAAATTTCAATAAATCATTTATAAATTAGCTTTTACATTATAAGTTATTTTATTAAAGAGCTCAAATATTGTTTGCTTTTCAAAAATAAAGTTAATAATACAATAGGGGGTATTTAAATGAGTGATATTCAAATAGAAGCAGCACAACCTCAACATAAAGAAGGTGGAAAATTAACCTATGCTGCTATAGATGATATGGCCGAAATTATACTTGGTACGTATAAAGATAAAGCTATTGAGGCTAATTTACAACAATTATGGGAAAATCGCGCAAATCGGTTTAGTCATGATATCTCATATGTAGCTATACAAAATAATGAAGTGCTTGGAGCTATAACATGTGGGCCTTTGACAGAGATAGAAGAAAGAATGACACCCACAGTATTTCAAATAATCACAATGAATAAACTTAAACCATTTCGTTCTATTTTTAAGTATCCAAAGAAATTTTATTCTTTAGTAACAATGGATGAAGGTGAAGAAGGCGATTATCATATAAGCATGTTAGCCACAATGCCTAATGCTAGAGGTAAAGGAGTAGCACAAAAATTATTAGCTTTTGCGGAAAATAAAGCCAAAGAAGCGGGATATAATAAAATATCATTAACTGTGGTTAAGGATAATGATAAAGCATTAAAACTATATAAAAAACAAGGTTTTGAAATAATAGGCGAAATAAACAAAAAGCCTTTCTATCTTTATCAAATGAGAAAAAATGTAATTTAAAAGAAGTGCTACTAAACTCGCACTTCTTTTAGTTTTATAAAATATTGTAAAAACGTTTACATAAATCACATACTCACTTCATGGTTTATTTACATAGATATGATAAATATGAAGTGAATAGGATGTGATATGAATGAATAAGGAAATTTTGAGAAAGTACTTTAATAACAATGATTTTAAAGCAATTGCGATTGTATTTGGTTCTAAGAAAATAGTGTTAGAGAATGATATTCATGTAGATTACGAAAACGAAATTATCATCTATCCATTAAAGAATTGTACACGTATCATCCCATTTAGTTCTATATCTTATATAGATTTACTCGAAGAAAATGAGCATTTTGTAAATTACTTTAAAGAGACGGTTTAAAAGGCAAAATAGAAAAGAGGTTGAAGATGATTACTTAAGTTTAAAAACTTAAGCTACTAATCTCTCAACCTCAATATTTTTTAACTAATTTCAATTGATAATCATCTGTAAAATTATCGACTAAAGCATAAGGTGAAATAATGAGCAATCCATGATCATTAATTGCATTTTCATTCACGCCATATTTATATGCTTGATAGATGATTTTTGTACAGTATGTAAAGCGCTCGCTTTTAAGATTTAGCGTTACTAAATAAGTTTTATCGCTATCTTTATAATGGTTTTTAGCCCAGTCAGCCGCTTTTTGACCAGCATCGGGTTTAGCACAACGATAAACTTTAATCCAATCATCTTTACCTTCACCAAATCTTTGTTTAAACGATTCGAATGATTCTGTAATAGGATTGTCACCAGGTCCTTCAATTTGTAATACAGTGTCATGATCAAGTGCAATGCTAGAATGACCAAAAAATCCAAATAAGACAGGACCTTTAGTGAGGATAATATCACCTGGTTTTAAATCAAAGTTATCGTTATTAGTGGTAGTAAGTTCTGAGTAGTCAGATTTAGCTTTCGCTAGTGGTGAGATAAACAAGGAAGTAAGTAACATGATAAGTACAACTTTATATATATAAGTTTCTATGAATTTCAATGTATGTCTCCCTAGTTATTAATAACTTGATATTAACTAATTTATCTAAAAGAAATTTATATTCAATAAATGAAAAAAGAGCAAGATAGAAATCTAATGTAATTTTAAAGATTTCATACTCTCGCTCTGGCTAAAAAGAAAAAGCCTTGAGCTCATTTTCAAAATGATGGTTATAATACGCCAAATATTAGTACATAAATCAGTAATGCAAAGCCGAAAATGTAAAATATTACTGTAAAACCTAAATATGATTCTTTGCGCTCTTCTTTTTTAGATTTAAGTAATAAGCCTAATATTATTGAGGCTGCTACTACGAAAATGATACCCAGCCATAATAAAATGGTTAAATGCATACTCATGTTCCAAGCCTCCTAATCGTTAATTTAGAAAAAGGTGTATATCAAGGGATATACATAATATAACAGTAAAATCACATTAACTAAAAAAATGATTTCATTAATAAGATTCTTATACATTATAGCAATAGTTAAACTTAAAATGACGGCTATGCCACTAATTACTAATCCTGGTACTAACCAAAAATAGTCATCTAATTTAGGATAGTAGGTGACGATAACATTAAAACCTAAAAATAAAATTGTCATAAAAATATTAAGCCAAAATATTTTATTTATTTTCATAGGTCTCTCCTCATTTTAAGTAAAAATCTTTAAT
>NZ_PPRG01000092.1 GCF_002902625.1 Staphylococcus devriesei | reverse complement strand
ATAACCATCATTATCTTCATCTTCTTCTCCGTCTGTTACGCCATTACCGTCGGTATCATTGTTCTTCGGATCTAAGTTAGAAGCGTTTTCATCACTATCGTTAACGCCGTCATTATCATCATCTGTATCTGTTATATCTGCAACTGTATCTTTATCAGTGTCTCTATTAACACTGATAATAAATGTTTCGACAGTTTGTCCACCTTGACCATCATCTACTGTTACTTGAACTTCATAGTCACGAACTTCCTCAGTATCTTTCCAATCATTTACTTGTGGAGTACCTTCTATTTTTCCAGTTTCTTCATTATAACTAACGCCTTCAGGTAAGTTTGTAACCGTTGTAGTTAACGGATCATTGTCATCATCTTGAGATGTAATGCTAATAGGAGTTATACTTTCCCCCTCTGTAATAATTTGATTCTCAATAGAATCAATTGTAGGGTCATTATTACCTATTTCTGGTTCATCATCAATAATATCTGGTACACCATCATTGTCATAGTCATAAAAATCTAGATATGATGTAGCATAAGAACCTTTTAAAGGCTGGAATGGTGACCCATTATCAGACCCTGCTGGTCGATTATCTACATAATCTGCCTCTAACCAAGATGAAAAATCTAAGCGTGCATCTTCTGTACTTTCATTTAAATCTTCAGCAATTTTTTCTAAAGTAACACCAGGAAGTAATGAATAAGATAATGTATAACTTCTTGATTGTCCTAATGTACCATAAAATACATTTCTATCTAATTCACCTCTAGCACTATTTAAATCTCTAATTGTATTATTATCTAGGATTGAGATGCTATCTACTTTACTAGTATCAACCAAGCCATTGTCGTCTGCAAAAACATTAACAACTCTATTTTCGCTGATTTTATTACCATTTTCATCTGAAACGTAAAGTTCAATGTTATTTAAGTCTATATAAGGTAATAAATCCTGAGGGATTTGTTCTTTAATATATAAGACCCAATTATAGTCTGATTGTAAAAAGTTTTCGTTTGGTTTAAATGTATGAACCGAATCTAAGGTTTTATTGTCTTTGTTATAGCGAATTTGATTCTTTATTTTTCCAGCTATAAAACCTGTACTCTTGCTGTTGTCTACGTCTGTTTCAACAGTTGGGCTAATAAATGATGTATCAATACTCTCAACAACAACTTCACCTTCATTATTAGTCCAAGTATGTAGGACATATACAGGTTTATCATTTGTATAACCTAAAGACTGCAGTGTTTGATTATCTTTTAAATTAATAATTAAATCATGATTGGTAACAACACCAATTAATCCAGAATTAACCGTCCGACCGTTCACTGGCGCACTCCAGTTTGATCCATCACTATTTGATGTCATTTGAACACCATTTAAAGTAATAGATTCAATTTGACTTGAAAATGCTTCTTGTGGGAATGATAAATTAATATTACCTCCATTTCTAAATTGACCTGAAGTAGCTAACCATTTTGTTAATTGCAATTTAATTGAACTACTATCTGCATTTTTAAATTGATTTAACCCAGCATATCTTAAAGATGTATCTTCATTTACTGTTGTTACATCATACTTTAAATCTCTCAATAAGTATGCTAAATCAGTATCAGTTGGAAATTGATATTTTGTTTCATTTGGTATATCAGCTGCTAAAGTATTAATTGCTGACAACATACGATTTGCTCTAGTAGCCAATGGCTGTTCACTATCAATCTCGTTAGACAAGTTTATTAAAGCCGCCTTCAAAATCTCATCATTAATTTCTTCTGTTGTGGCATTATTATAGTCTACATTAGCAATTTCTATAATCGCATCTGCTTCTTCTTCAGATAACTGCTCTGTTAAATATTGATTCACTATTTCCTCTTTATTTTCTGTATTTTCAAGCTGTTCTTGTAAAGTGGAAGTATTAGTGTTTAAATCAGTATCCTCTGTTACTTCTTCAGTACTTGGTTGCTCTTCTTTTGTTGTCTCTTCAGTACTTGGTTGCTCTTCTTTTGTTGTCTCTTCAGTACTTGGTTGCTC
>NZ_PPRG01000091.1 GCF_002902625.1 Staphylococcus devriesei | reverse complement strand
AGATGTGTATAAGAGACAGATATATAAGAGAGATTTTAACGAAAGATAACAAATATAGCCTATAATTCTCTATAGAGACCTATTACTTTACCAATAACAGTAACGTTATCTAGGTATATAGGGCTCATAGTAGCATTTTCAGGTTGTAATCTGTAACGATTTTTTTCTTTGAAAAATCGTTTTACTGTAGCTTCGTCCTCTTCAGTCATGGCTACAATAATATCTCCATTTTCAGCAATTGTTTGACTTCTCACAATTACTTTATCTCCATCTAAAATACCAGCTTCAATCATACTTTCACCCACAACATTTAGAATGAAAATATCACTATTATGTGTAGATGTTAAGTGTTCAGGTAGTGGAAAATATTCTTCGATGTTCTCAACTGCAGTAATAGGAATACCGGCTGTGACTTTACCAATTACAGGAACATAAATAGTTTCTTCCATATTTACTGCATCATTTGTTTGTTCGCTTACAATCTCAATAGCTCTTGGTTTTGTAGGATCTCTCTTAATATAACCTTTTTCTTCCAGCCTAGATAAATGGCCGTGTACTGTTGAACTAGAGGCTAATCCGACTGCTTCACCAATTTCACGAACACTCGGTGGATAACCTTTCGTTTGCACAACATGTTTTATATAATCATATATTTCACTTTGTCTTTTAGTTAATTCTCTCATATATAGGCACTCCCTAGTTTTATTTAATTATATTATAGCATTTATTTTATTGTCGAACAAACATTTGTTCGTTTTTGTGTTGACTAGGAACAGATGTTCTGATAAGGTATTAATACAAACAAACGTTCTAGGAGTGGAAATAAATGTTAAACAAATATACTAGTAAATTCATCACAAATATGGTCGTATTAGCAGTGTCATGCATTGTTTTTCTAGTTTTTTTCTTGAATTTATATCATAACTCTCAAACGGAACAAACGTACGAAATTACTGATCATACAATTTCTAAAAAGGCTATTATTAATGATAATAGTAAGAACGTAAAAGAGAAAAATACAGAAAAAAATGACTATAAAGTGTTCGCTTTAGTAGAATAAATATAATATATAGAGATTAGGAATATTTTGCTTTTATAACTAAAGCTTTTGTCCTAATCTCTTTTTTGTTATATTCTATGAAGTAATAAAAATGGTTTAATAAGTGCGTTTTATTTACTTATAGAAAGAGTGGTTGTATTGACTAAAGAAAATTTAAATATAGATAGAATTAATGAATTAGCTCGAAAGAAAAAAGAAAAAGGCTTAACTGAAGCTGAAGCTAAAGAACAATCAAAGTTACGAAAACAATATTTAGAGGCATTTAGAAAAGGTTTTAAAAAACAAATCGAAAGTACAAAAGTAATTGATCCGGAAGGTAACGATGTTACTCCTGAAAAGTTAAAAAGAATACAAGAACAAAATAGAAATCATAAAAAATAAAAATTTATTCTGATATAAAAGATTCCTTATTAGATTGGCATTTTTAATTTTAATAATAAATTTATTTTACGATAATAATGTATAAATAGAATATTTCTATAGTATAAAAGAGTTTGTTCATATTATGAG
>NZ_PPRG01000090.1 GCF_002902625.1 Staphylococcus devriesei | reverse complement strand
AGCTCAATAAAGTTTTTAGCTATGATTGGATCATCTCGGTAATCTTCTCGGTACAACTTTCCCAGCAACTTCTGAAACTCAATTACTGTCATGTTGTAAACCTTTGTGTGCGTTTGTAGTAATCAAATTCAATCACGCCTGTTTCGCCGTCTTTATTTTTAGCTATGTTACATTCGACAGTTGATTTACCGAAATCGTCTTGCGCGTCTTGGTTGTAGTAATCGTCTCGGTACAAAAGCATGGCTAAACTTGCGTCTGCTTCTATACCTCCTGCTTCTTTCATGTCAGATAACATAGGACGTTTGTCATTTCGACTTTCTACTCCACGACTGAGTTGTGAAAGTAAAACAATAATTGCACCAGTTTCGTTTGCTATGATTTTCAAATCACGGCTGATTTTTTCAATGCCATTTCTACGGTCTAATTTGCTATCTGTTTCCATTAATTGAAGATAGTCGATGAATATCACCTGTTGCTTATCTTTGTTCTTCATGGCTTGCTTACGGACTTCCTGAGTGCTTACATTACTTTGTGAATTGACATCTATCTCAAGTTTTAATATTTCGCTTGCACCTTTGGTTAATTTTGTTAAATCATCATAGGTTAAATCAGCTTTTTGTTTAATACGTTTCAGTTCAATACCAGTAATGGTTGATAGCATTCGCTCTAATATTGCTACGCCTGTTGTTTCTAAACTAAATAGCGATGTCTTATAGCCTTGTTTAGCGATGTTAAGCATCATTTGGAGTGCAAAACCTGTTTTACCTACTGAAGGTCGTGCAGCGATTACAACTAACTGTGTAGGCTCTAAACCACCTATTTTGTAGTCCATTAGTGGATAGCCTGTTTTGATCACTTTCTTAGGTTCATCGCTATACAACTCTTCTACAAACTCATCAACGATTTTCTTTGTACTCGTTTCATCTGTTGCGCTAATCATTGATACTTCATTTAAGTCAGTAAGCATTGTTTCAAATGACTTTATACTTTGTGATTGGTTAAACTCGTTAATAACTTCATTCGCTTGAGATACCTGATAGGCTTCTAATAAACTCTGTTGGTAACGTTCAAATATGCCATAGCCAATAAAATCTGAATTGTAGAGTTTTTGTATTGTGTCGAAGTCTAAGAAATTTTTATTCTTCGATGTTTCTAGGAATATTTCTTGATGATCTACCTTACCGACTTCAAACACATATTCCATAAACACTCTAAAATCGTCGTAATAGAACATATAAGGTCTAACACGTAGCTTTTCGATAAGTTCAGGTTTCTTGAGTAAACTTGCAATAATCGTACTTTCAATATCTCTACGCTCATTCATAGTTGTTCACCTCAAACTTTCTTAGCTGTTCTTTAAATTCATCGAGTAACTTTTTTCTTGCAGCTACATATTCTGGATCATTTTTCATTTTCCAATGATGCTCTTTTACATCTTCTGGTTCTTCTTCGTATTCCAGTTTTTTAGGTGCTTTTCTCATGATTTTAGGTAAGTTAGGTGGATATGAGTTGCCACTGTTAATGTAGTTTTTAACTGTTTTAAGTGTCGGTTCGTAATCACCGTTTTCACTTAATACGTCTATCCATGTTTCTAATTTAGGAGTATCGAATTCCATATTATAAATACGTCTTACTTTATCTATAATTTCGAATGCTTGTTGTTTAGTCATACTCATTCGTTAACACCTAATTTCTCTTTCATTGCTGCAAATACATCTTCAGTTTCATTAGATTTCTTTTTCTTAGGCGTCACTTTATCTAGTGCTTTCTCTTTAGTATCTACACCTTCGTTATTCCAATTTCTTAATACTTTAATTAGGTAGTTAATACCTTTCTTATTTTGTTTACAGTAATTAATAGCTACTGTTGTTATTTCTAATTTATTTCCTTTAATAAGATTGAGTTCATCTTCTAACTCCTGTACTTTTAAAGGACTTTGTATCATTTCTAATTCTTTACTAACTAACTGAAAGATTTGTGACGTGTCACTGTCACTATTTATACTTGTATTATTCTCTCTTGTATTATTCTCTTCCGTCTTTTTATGGATAGGCTCTCCATTTTTTTGTGGATACCCCTCTCCATGATTTAATGGATAGGGTGCTGTAATATAAATTCTTCGTTCGGTTATTGTCATGTTTTCGTCTCTAATAACTACTGTGTCGATATATCCTTTTTCTTTTAAATGACTTATCCAAGTAGATACAGTTTTCTTATGAACGTTATATAATTCTGCAAAGTAGTTATTGCTAGCATATGAATAACCGTATTTATTAGATAAAGCAGTTAATTCTCCATACATGATGATTTCCATTGGTTTTAACTCTTTATCGTATCTAACGTGTGCTGGAATGATTGAGTAATAGTTAGGTTGTTCTTTCAATCATCTCTCACTCCTTTCAGCATTTTATTTAGTCGTTCATCCACATCCACCCAGCTATCTATTAAGTGGTATTTATTATTGAATGTATCCATTCCTATTTGGTGCTGTTCGTTATGATGAGTTCTACATAGTGCTAATACTTGGTTGCCTACATGATTTATCTTGTCACGATTACGACCTTTACCTACGGCATATCTATGTGCTAAGTCAGAATGTGGTTTGCCACAAATCACACAGTTACGATTGACTGTTGACCAATATAAAAATGATTTATCTTGTTTGAGTAAGTCACTTGTTTTATATGCAAGTGGTATATCGTTATGAAATATCCAGTCCAATGTAACCTCGATAATTTGGCTTGCTTGTGTACGTGTGCAATCACTTAATGAGATGCGCTTGTCGTAGCCGTAGTACGTCCGAACGTATTCGATGAATAAATGCCTCATATAGTCCATAGGTGTTCCTGTATGAGCCTCTATGTCCTTTACAAGTGCAAATATCTTCCTGCGTTGTTTGTCGGTAATTCTGAATGGGTCTACGACCTGCACATCTACTTCTACTTCAAACCCGTTATCGAGTAAAAGTGAAGTTTTGTTGTCTAGTTCTACACCCTCAATGACAACGGTAGTCGTACCGTCATCTTGAGTAATGTAATTCTTGATTTTCGCCATTTATATCAGTCCTAAAAAGGAAGGTCATCCGTATCGATATCAGCATTGTTGTTAGAAAACGGATTGTTATTTGCTGGTGCTTGTCCTTGCTGTTGTTGAGGTTGGTTGTTTTGTTGATTATTGTTCTTCGGCTCTAAGAATTGAACACTATCTGCTACTACTTCTGTTACGAATACACGTTGGCCTTCTTTGTTTTCATAGCTACGTGATTGAATGCGTCCATCTACACCTGCTAATGAGCCTTTAGAAAGGTAATTATTTACATTTTGTGCTTGGTTTCTGAATACAACTACATTGATGAAATCTGCTGCTTGTTGCTCACGGTTTTTACTCTTGAAATTACGGTTCACTGCAAGTGTAAAATTAGCTACATCTACTCCGTTTGGTGTTTGTCTATACTCAGGATCTTTCGTTAATCTTCCTACTAAAATTACTCTGTTTATCATTATTTAATCTCTCCTAACCATGTATTAATAAGGTTTCTAGTTTTTTTGATATCTTGCTTATTTAATGTATCTACGTCCATGTTTTTAAGTTTTTTAATTTGAACTTCGAACTGACTGCCCTTATCACTTTCTTCTGCAATCTTAATGAATTCATTCGCTTCTTTATCGAGTAATTCTTTTAATTCATCACTTACATCAGGTGCTTCTTCGCCTAAATATAAGTAGTTACCTAGTCCAAACTTAGCTGCACATTTAACCATGCATCGCTTAATCGCTTTGTTAATATCGAATATTGCAGTGGAGCTACCAATAGCTACTGGTTTGTTTCGGTAATCTAAAACTGGCAACCATTCACGTTTAGTTACTCCAAATACTGTTAGTTCGACACATACCATGTAACCTTCATTTGTTTTGAGATAAGGAACGAAAAAGTTCTCATTGGTACTATCTGGATAGGGAAACTCAATTACTCTTTCTGAATAGTTTGGATCTTCTTTAGTTAATTCTTGCTGAACGTAGGCCCACGATAAGTAGTTCAAGTCCTGTTTCTTCTCAACATGAGCGCTAACATCTCTACTGTTTAATTCTCTGAACTTATCTGAGAAATTAGGTTTATCAGTAATCATTTTCAACCTCCTCGTATTCAGTTGTTTCAGTTACGGTCTTTTTAATGGCTATATGATTAGTCATATCTATTGTTGCGTTGTCTAAGCCGTCAAATTCCTTTGCGTCACGTCTTTCGGTTGAATATTTAATTGCAGGAAAGTTATCTGTTGGCTTATTAGTTATCCATAAATTACGGTCTTTCAGTTTGATTAAATACGTTACGGATTGTTTCATCTAAATAGGCCTCCAATCGTTTGTATTTAGCTTTCTCATGCGCTATCCTTTCACTTTTACTAGTATTTAACTTATTCAAAACGGCTATATGGTCATACGCTGTTTCTAATTGATTAGCAGCATGTTCAAGTTGCAGTTCTAGTTTTTCTGCTTTTGCACGATAAGATAGAAGTTCTATATATTCATCTTTTGTTACTGCGAACTCTTGCATAATTACACTCCTTGTAATACGATTAAGTTGTATATTTTTCTGATTGACTGTTACTCATTGCCGTGAGTTTCAGTCTTTTTTTGTGCGTAGTACACATATTCGAAGAACACATACGTTGCTATCGCGCTGAGCAACGCATATCCTGCTGCTTTAGTTATCACTAATTCGGCTAGCATGAGCAGGAAAAATACTACGTTGAACATCATGCCACTGATTAAAATTGTTTTATCTGTGCTAGTCATTTCCTCTCCCCTTTTCCATATATTTCTTCGAAATGTTCTTCGATAAATTTATTCATCTTTCTAGCGTTGAATCTCCAACGGTTCAAACTTTCATCTGGGTAATGTGCGATACCCTGCTTTTTGAGTAATTTTTCAAACTTCGGATTGAATAACAATCTGTCTTTGATAGTGTCGTCAGATGACATTTTCAATTTGCGTTTCAATTCTTTTAAGTCCCAGACTGGATTTAGTGAGTAGTTTATTAACTCATCGTATTCATCTTTAGCGACAAGTACGTGTGTGTCGGGTATTGGTACAGATACAGTTAAAGTTTGCGTCATCTTAGATACTCCTTTCGTGTATAATTTGGTTATCCCTTTATGAAGGGAGGTGCGTATTATGAATAGAAATTTGATTACTAGTTATTTAGATATTGAAAACATCGATTCTCTAACTCTAAAATTAGTAAATAACGAAGAAATATTAATCAGAAAATTGGCTACCGACCATACTGGAAATGATTATATTCACGTTTTAGAACCTAAGAACAGAGTTATTGATTTAAATAAAGTCATTTATTTCAATATCAATACAACTAATAACGTTGGAACTGATTTCTTTCCGAATTAATTAGTGACGTTTTTATACGCATTCACCAGATTCGCAGTTGCCTCAATCAACTGTGGGTCTGGATTTTTTTGAATTTGTTTTAATAAATAATCAATTGTTAAATACATTTCATTTGGATTAATTCTTAATAAATCTTCTTGCATTTCCATTTCCTCCTTTAAGTTGTTTGTTCGATTGCTTTGGTATAATGAGTTATCTCCTTTGAAAGGAGGTGATGCTTATGGATAAAAAGTCAAATGTTTCCATTGATTTTGATGAAAAACAATTCGATAAAGACTTTAGAAAAGCTTTTAATAAACAATTAGCTAAATTCGATAAGAAGATGAAATGTCCTATCTGTGAGAAAAAGCGAACTTTCAAATTCAGAAATTACAAAGCTAAATGTCCGAGTTGCTCTTCTGAAATCACTCTAAATCGAACTTGATATTAAATTGATTTAATTTGTCAAAATCATTCTTTAAAGCTGCAATGTCTTTTTGAATTGTCTCCAGCAATTCATTTAGTTCATTGCGTTTTTTTACATTAATATTTAAATTTATTTCTAAACCTTTAATTTCCTCTTGCATTTTGCATCCTCCTTAATTTGGTTGTTCGATTGTGGGTTAATATATAAATTTATCTTTCTGCTATACTCCTTATGAGGAGGTGTTATTGTGCTTACTAATGAAGCTGAGTTTGTTTTACTTCAACTTTATCGTTGTTATGAAGACGATATTCAAGATGGTAAAACCAAAAGAGAAGCAAGATATTTTGAAGATGAACATAGTGTTCGTGATAATTATTTTATTGGTATAAATTCAGAAGATTTTCATTTAGCTTTAATGGAACTTTCAAACCACGGCTATTTAAATACACCGAAACCCACAATGAATGGTTATCCGGAATTTATACTTGAACCATTAGCTATAGCTGAAATGCAAAATCGTTATACAAAGAACCTAAATAAAGTTCTAAAAAGGATTAATGAATTGAAAAAGTTAATTCTTTTTTAGACCCACCACTTCCCAATCATCAGCTAATAAGTCTTCTGCCATTGGTTGCCACAATGGATAGAAGGCTTTTGGCCTTGGCTTCACAACTACGTATCCATAACTATTTGTAGGTAAAAGCTCTAAGTTGTCTCCTGGTTTTCTAAATGTTTCAAATTCAGATGAGCGATAAATTGGTTTACCTCTTTCCATAGCTAACTTTGTTGCCTCTTGTATATTCATAGCGACCTCCTTCTATTTCTTACAATACTGCGATGCTGCTTTTAAAAGACGATGAGCAGAATCATTAGCATTTTCAGGGTCTTTCGGTATAACAAACGACTCAGTAGTTATTGTTGCTTTGTTCTTTTTAATAGTGTTCTTAACTAGGTCTGCCAAGATGATAGTTAAGAGCGCTATTTTTACGTAGTTTATCTTTTTATTCATTTTTTATTCCTCCTTTAAGTTGTTTGTTCGATTGTGGGTTAAGCTAGTCTTTCTAAAACTCCGTAATCTCCATGTCTTTCTGCTGTATCTATCTGACTATCTGTA
>NZ_PPRG01000009.1 GCF_002902625.1 Staphylococcus devriesei | reverse complement strand
ATTTCGCACCTATGATATATTTTTTTAAACTTAAAATTTAAGCTATTACTTTATTATAGTATGGAAAAAATTAACTGAATAGTTTAAAATTAAAAGTTATATTTTAGACATAATTTCAAACGTATTTATCTTATAAAAGTATATATTGTGAAAAACTATAAAAATAATTAGTGTTTTTGTTAAGTGTTTTAGTCTTAATTATGATAAGGTTTTCATTGTAAACTAATTTATAGTTTTTAAAGGTATAGTAGGAGGAGTTTTTCGAGATGGAATCTTCAAAACAATTTAGGGGAGATAATAAATTACTTGTAGGTATTATTATAGGAGTACTTACATTTTGGTTGTTTGCCCAATCATTAGTTAATATTGTTCCGACATTACAATCATCTTTTAGCACTAATTTGGGAACAATTAATATCGCGGTCAGTTTAACAGCATTAATCTCAGGCTTATTTATTGTTGGAGCTGGGGATATTGCTGATAAATTTGGTCGCGTGAAAATGACACACGTAGGTTTAGCATTAAGTATTATCGGTTCATTATTATTGATTATCGCACCTTATGCCTGGTTATTAATACTTGGTCGTGCGTTACAAGGTTTTTCTGGCGCATTTATTATGCCGTCAACACTTGCGATTATTAATGAATATTACAAGGGAACTGACAGACAACGTGCTTTAAGTTTCTGGTCAATTGGTTCTTGGGGTGGTAGTGGTATTTGTTCATTATTTGGTGGATTTATGGCCTCAACAATAGGTTGGCAATGGATTTTTATTGTATCTATTGTGCTTTCAATTATCGCCTTTTTCTTAATTAAACATACGCCAGAAACGAAAATAGAACCTAGCAAAAATGAAAAAGATAATCAATCTAAGTTCGATGTAAGTGGTTTAATCTTACTTGTTATCACTTTATTAAGTGTCAATGTAATGGTTACACAAGCTGCTGATCGTGGCTTATTTTCACCATTCATTTTATCTTTAGGCGCTGTGTTTATCATTGCGGGAATATTATTTATTATCCGTGAGATGAAAGCTAAAAATCCTTTAGTTGATTTTCATATTTTCAAAAATAAAGGATATAGTGGCGCTACGCTTTCAAACTTTATGTTAAACGGTGTGGCTGGTGGTACGTTAATCGTTGTTAATACGTATTACCAAAGTCAACTAGGATTTAGTTCATTGCAAGCGGGCTTAATTTCAATTACGTATCTTATTGCCGTTCTTGTAATGATCCGTGCAGGTGAAAAGTTATTACAACAATTAGGCGCTAAGAAACCACTATTAATGGGGAGTGGTTTCACGTTTGTAGGATTGTTATTGCTATCATTAACATTCTTACCAAATATAGCTTACATTGTTTCAAGCATCATCGGCTATTTACTATTTGGTATCGGTTTAGGTATGTATGCAACACCTTCAACAGATACAGCTGTTGCAGAAGCGCCTGACGATAAAGTCGGTGTAGCTTCAGGCTTATATAAAATGGCATCATCATTAGGTAATGCTTTTGGTGTTGTAATGTCTAGTACGATTTATGGCTTCTGTGCTTCATTATTGAATTTACAATTAGGTGGCGCAGCTGGTGTATTATTTAATGCCGGTATCGCCTTAGCTGCATTGATAGTTATTTACTTCTTAGTTCCGAAAAAGTTACAAAATAACTAAGTAGTTTAAAAAGTTATTTGGAATAAGGCTGAGACATTTTTGTATTAATGTCTCAGCCTTTAGTGTTGGCAGCAGTGGTCTGAACTGAAGGTGCGTTCGAACCTCACTTTCTTCATTTCTAGTTAACCTTGCAGGGGTGGGGCGACGAAATCTTTGGAATTACATTAGATTTCTGTCCTAATTACTTTTTCTATCTCGCTTCAATTTTTGAGTTATATAATTATCTTAAAATTAAGAATATTGTGTCTATGATATTGACGGTTATTGAGTAAAGTAGTATTTTAAAAACAACATTTGATAAAGGAGTCATGCCTTATGAAAATAGCTATCGCCGGTTCAGGCGCCTTAGGAAGTGGTTTTGGAGCCATGTTATATCGTCAAGGTTATGATGTGACATTAATAGACGGATGGGAACCACAAACTACGGCCGTAAAAAAGGATGGATTACATATTGATATTAATGGGGAGCAACATCATCTGAACATTCCAATGTATCAAGACACTGAAATCCCTCAAGATGCTCAATTTGATGTGGTCTTTTTATTTACGAAAGCAATGCAATTACAAGATATGTTAGGTCATATTAAACATCATATTCACGAAAATACGATTATGGTATGTACAATGAATGGATTAAAACATGAACGTTATATCGCAAATGTGGTAGATGAAGCTCGAATTGTACGTGGTGTAACTACATGGACAGCTGGTTTAGAGTCACCAGGACAAACACATTTAATGGGTAGTGGCCCAGTTGAAATTGGTGCACTTGTGCCAGAAGGACAAGCCAATGTTGATACAGTATATGAATTATTAGAAAAAGCAGATCTTAAACCTTTAAAAAGCGATAATTTACAGCAATCTATTTGGAAAAAGATTTGCGTTAACGGTACGGCAAATGCGCTATGTACAATCTTAGAATGTCGTTTATCAAACCTTAATGAAAGTGAATATGCGAGAAAGTTAGTGTATAAGCTTACCAACGAAATCGTTCAAGTAGCAACCATTGATGGAGTCCATCTAAATGCGGATGAAGTTTACCATTATCTCATTGATTTAAATGATAAAGTAGGACCTCATTTCCCATCTATGTATCAAGATTTAATTAACAATAACCGTTTAACAGAAATTGACTATATTAATGGTGCAGTAGCTAAATTAGGACTTGAACATGACATATTAGCTCCAGTGAATCAATTCGTAGCTAATATGATTCACGCTAAAGAAGAGCAACGTCAAGCGCAATAATTAAATATCGATGTTTCAATATTCAATCGACCCTTCAAAGTAGATACTCGTTTAACAATACTTTGAAGGGTTTTTATTTATTTTAACAACAGTGAGCGTCTACGTTTAATGCCAAATTGAAAAGTGGTAAGATAATCCACTCAACACTTAATTTTTGGTACAACTGAATTTTAAGATTAATGAAATCGGGTAGAACATCATTAAGTGAAATTAAGGAGTTGTTAGACTATGAATCATTCAACTAAAAGAATAATTGCGACTGGTCTCGTCGGTGGATTATTAAGTGGTGCCGTGAAGATGGGGTGGGAAGCCCTTGTACCACCGAGAACCCCAAAACGCGATGAAGAGCCTCCACCGATGAGGTTACTCAAACAACTAGGTCTTCCTAGCAATATTAAGGATGCGACGTACCACTATAATGGTCATGATATTCCAGTTACAGTAATGGGTGTGCACTATGGATTTTCAATAGCGAACGCTATGGCATATGCTTTATTAGCTGAAAAATATCCAAAAGTTACTGCGTTACATGGTTCGTTATTTGGTATAGCCATCCATATTGCATTTCATGAGTATATACTACCGAAACTTAAACTTACGCCTCCTGTGAAAGATTTACCAACTGAAGAGCGTATGTCTGAGTTGTTCGGTCATATTGTATGGATGAATACCATTGATTTAGTTAGGGATGCTAGAAAATAAGTTTAATTGATATATTCATTTTCAAAAAAAGAGAGATAGAAAGGTGAGTATTAACTATGGCTAAAATATTTATTACTGGTGCAACAGGTTTAATTGGAACACGTTTGACACAACGTCTTATTGAAGAAGGACACGAGGTTGCTGGATTTACGACTTCAGAGAGAGGTAAAGAAAAGTTAGAAGGTCTCAATGCGAAAGCGTATATTGGCGATATTCTAAAAGCAGATACAATCGACGCAGCTATTGGAGATTTCCGTCCAGAAATTATTATTAATCAAATTACTGATTTGAAGAATGTTGATATGGCGGCAAACACAAAAGTTCGTGTTGAAGGTGGTAAAAACTTAACAGATGCTGCTTTAAAATATGATGTGAAGAAAGTTATAGCGCAAAGTATTGGCTTCATGTATGAACCTGGCCAAGGATTAGCAACTGAGGAAACACCTCTAGATTATAATTCTGAAGGAGATAGAAAGATTACAGTAGATGGTGTAGTAGGTCTTGAAAAAGAAACGGCACGTATGGATCAATATGTTATCTTGCGTTTCGGTTGGTTATACGGCCCAGGCACTTGGTATGGTAAAGACGGCATGATTTATAACCAATTTAAAGATGGCGACGTTACATTATCTGATGGCGTAACATCATTTATCCATTTAGATGATGCGGTAGAAGTTTCTATTCAAGCAATGAATTTTGAAAATGGTATTTATAATATAGCAGATGATGAGCCTGTTAAAGGTTCCGATTTCGCAGAATGGTATGCACAAGAAGTAGGTGTAAAACCTAACGTGAATATTACACCAGCTCAAGATTTTGAACGTGGTATTACGAATGATAAGTTCAAAGCACAAGGCGGTAAATTAATTTATAATTCATGGAAAGACGGTATGCATCCGTTAAAATAAATGATTAAAATATTATATTAGATATTAGAAAAAGTTGGGATACCATTTATCGGTTTCCCAACCTTTTCTTATGTGTATTAAATTTGTGGTGGTTGCTCATTAGTGGTATTTGTTACGTCAGTTTTTGATTGAGTGGTTTGTGCGTTTAAGCGCTCGCGACGTTGTTGTTCAATACGTTGTTTCAATTTGTCGCCTGCTAATTTTCCAACTTTAGCATAATGACTGTGGGCGAAATGCATTTGAATAATTAAAAATGTAGCACTGATAGCCCAATATAAACTTAGCGCTGAAGCGGATTGTAATGATGCATAAATAATAAATAAAGGTGATAAAATCATCATCACATAGTATGAGCGACGTTCATTTTTAGGGTAATGAATCGAGTTGACTAAGGGTTGGATAAAATAAAGTAATGCGGCAAGGCAAGTCATTATAATGTCATTATGCATTAAGTTAAACCATAAAAAATGTGGATGTTCCTTAATGCCACCGCTTGTCGGATACTTAATACACGCATATAAACCTAATAAGATTGGAATTTGAATTAGAATAGGCAATGTACCGACTAAGCTTTTGAATGGGTTAATACCATAGTCATTATACTTCTTCATTAATAATTTATTTGCTGCACTTTTTTCCTCTTGTGATGTCGCATGCTTAATTTTATCCTGAATCTTATCAATTTCAGGTTTAACGACCTTAGTTTTCCCACGCATCACGTGAATATTCTTCACCTGAATAAACATTAAAGGCATCAACACTAAGCGGATAACAAATACGATGACAATAATCGCTAAGCCATAATTCTCGTTAAACATGCTTCCGAGAAAATGAAGCAATGTATCCATCGGTTTTACAAATACTGAATAAAAGACACCATGTTGATCTTCTGCATGAGAGTAATCACAACCCGCTAATAATGTGACTACTCCTAATAAGAAGAGGGGGTTTTTATGTTTCATATATAAACTCCTATATACTGAGGTCTTTAATAATCTTAGTCTTTAATACATATAGATTAACATATAAATGTAAATTATTTTGTTTTAATGTTAGCTGTGCTTAATTTTAGGAAAAGAAAAGCAAAACAACTCATAAGGAAAATGATTAAACTTAATAAAGCAACTTTCGCCGATACTGGCAACCAAGACATCATAAAATACCAATCAGAGCCCGAAAGAATAAGTGATGGTAATAAATGAAGTAAACCTAAAATAAGTATAAAGGCGATGCTTAACATGACTATATTTAATTTTACGTTAGGAGATGTCAAAGTAAATTGAAGTTGCGCTATACGTGCAGTATAGCGATAAACAAGACGTAAAACGCTTATAATTAATATCCAAATAATAATCGTTAAGGCTACAATATATGGTTGCCACTGATTGATAAGATGTTGCATGGTAGTAACGTGTTTCCCATTACTCATTTGTATATTTAAATTATGTGCCAGTTGGAACACATTCTTAGAATAGGCATTAGCTAAAACGACAATACCGTAATCTTTTTTAGGATTTAGAATAATATATGATGAATAATTTTCCAGAGTACCGGGATGGTAAACGAGTTTCTCACCAGTACTATGGTCGATAAACCAACCAGTCGCATATTCCGTGGCATTCTTTCCACTTTCTGTTTTCACTTTAGCTTGGTGGGTGGCTTCAACCATCGTATTTAGATAGCTAGGTGGATTCAACTGGAATCGAATCCAAGACTCTAAATCTTTGGTGCCTGCCATCATATAAGCAGAAGAGGTATCGCCAACATTAAATTCGGGACGGCTCACATATGCTTTAGTTCCTTGAATATCATAACCTTGCGCATCTTTAGCTATTTTATTATTACTTTCTTTTGTAGTTACGTGTTTCATATTTAAAGGTTTGAAAATATGATCCTTAATGTAAGAAGCATATGATTCATGAGATACTTCTTGCACAATGAGACCGAGAATATCATAGTTCATGTTCGAGTACTCGAAGTTCTTACCAGGTTTAGCATTCAGATGGCGACCTTTAACACTATTTACAATACCTTCTAAGCTATTATTTGATTGAGTAATCTTATCATTATCAGTAATATCCGCGGGAATACCACTTGTTTGAGCGACAAGTTGATCTACAGTGATACCTTGTTTATGCCCGTTATACGTCATATAAAATCCAGGAATATAATGGCTTACTTTCTCGTTTAATTGGATTTTCCCATCTTTAACTAATTGCATAATGACATAACCGGTAAAAGCTTTAGTATTTGAAGCAATCTCAAAACGTGTTTTCGGTGAAACTTTAATTTTCTTTTTAATATTCGCATAACCATACCCTTTATCAAGAATAACTTTATTGTGTTTCACAATTAATACAGATAAACCAGGTATATGGCCATCGTGCATTTCATTCTTAATCATATGGTCAATATAATTTTGAGATGCTGGACTAAACATCGAATAATTTGGTGTAAGTTTAATAACAATTGAAGTGACAAATATAATAATGACTAATATTGTACCGCTAATAGTTAAATTCTTTTTCATTAAGTTGTATCCTCTATATCCATTTTCATATCGTGGTCCATTTAATATAATATCGTGAATAGTATAGCAATATTTTTTAGAAAGCGTAAGGATATTTATTTATTCATTGCAAACGATGTATTAACAAAACATATATTTAGTAAAATTATTAAAAATATAATGATAAATTTACACTTTAAAGGTAAAAAGATATATTAAATTTAAATGTAATAGCTATACATTTTTCGATAATGGGAGTATATTTTATCCATTAAAACTGAATATAAAAGAGGTAAGGGTTATTATGTTTACTCAATTTAAAAGACTGTTGATTGGTAAGCCTAAACGTAATCGTGATTTAAAAAATGAAAAAATCAGTAACTTTAAGGCTTTAGCAATCTTATCTTCTGATGCGTTGTCTTCCGTGGCGTATGGTCCTGAGCAAATTTTAATTACTTTAGCGGTAGTTGGGGCTGTAGCTTCTTGGTATACATTGCCAATTGCTTGTGCCGTATTAATTTTATTGGCTGCGTTAATTTTATCGTATCGTCAAATTATTTATGCCTATCCTAGAAGTGGCGGTGCATACGTGGTATCGAAGACAAACATTGGCGAAAAATGGGGTTTACTTGCAGGTGGTTCTTTATTAGTTGATTATATTTTAACGGTAGCGGTGAGTATTTCATCAGGTGCTGATGCATTCGTAGCTGCGTTCCCTTCATTATATAATCACAAAGTACTTATTGCGTGTTTATTAGTATTGTTTATTCTAATTATGAATTTACGTGGATTGACTGAGTCAGCAACCGTATTGTCATATCCAGTATATTTATTTATTATCGGGTTAATTATTATGATTCTTGTTGGCGTCTGGAAAGTGGCTACCGGATAAGCTACGCCACATATGCATGCTACAGTAGGTACAGCTGTGCCAGGCGTAACACTATTTTTATTATTAAAAGCATTTTCATCAGGTGCCTCATCTTTAACAGGGGTAGAGGCCATTTCAAATGCCGTAACGAACTTTAAAGATCCTGGGCCTAAAAATGCGGTCAAAACTTTAATAGCTATGGGAAGCATCTTAGCTTTCTTACTAGTAGGTATCGTAGGTTTAGCTTATTGGTACGGTATTATGCCAGAAACTGAAACGACAGTATTGTCACAATTGGCTATGAATATTTTAGGTCATAATGTGGGATATTATTTTGTACAGGTTACTACTGTTATGATTCTTGTACTTGCTGCTAATACAGGATTTACTGCTTTTCCAATGTTAGCTGCAAGTATGGCAAAAGATAAATATATGCCACATATGTTCAGTGTGCGTGGTGACCGATTAGGTTATTCTAATTCGATTATTACGTTAGGTGCATGTGCCATCTTATTAATTATTGTGTTTAAAGGTAAAACTGAAAACTTAATTCCGTTATATGCGGTAGGGGTATTTATTCCATTTACTTTAGCGCAATATGGCATGGTTATTAAATGGATTAAAGGGCGTGAAAAAGGCTGGGCCACAAAACTTATTGCCAATGCAATTGGTGGTACCATTACTTTTATCGTTTTCATGATTTTTTTAATTACTAAATTTAGTCAAGTGTGGCCAATCTTAATCTTTTTACCTTTTGTTGTGTATGTGTTTTTACGTATCAAATGTCACTATAAAGATATTGCTTCACAACTTAGATCGACTGCTATGGTGCAAGATATACCAACGGTCGATAAAAACTTAGCTATTGTGCCAGTAAGTACTATTACATCTTCAATTGATAAATCAGTATATTATGCACAAATGATTGCTGATGATGTCATTGCTGTACATGTGTCGTTTGGAGATGAAGCGGATAAATGTTTTGCGGAAAAATGGGAACGTCATTTCCCAGACGTTCGTCTAGTTATACTACATTCAGAATATCGCAGTGTGATACGTCCAATTTCACGATTCATTGACAAAATAAATAAAAAAGCCAATGATAAAAACTATGTGATTACAGTCGTAGTACCACAGTTTATTACTAAAAAATCTTGGCACAACTTTTTACACAACCAAACAAGCATACGCTTAAAAATGCATTGTTTTATCAAAAAAATGTTATTCTAGCCACAGTACCATTCAAACTTCAGAAATAGATGAATCGTATGGGGCATTTGAGTTAGGCTCAAGCAAGAAGGTTAATAAACTTATGAAATCATTATTAATATAATTTAAGAGAATATAGTAAATGATATAGTATCGCTATAGTTGTAAGATATTTAATTAATAATATATGTTCAACGTAGTAATGTTGGTGAGATTTATAGGGGGAAAGGATGGGCGTCGAGACCGAGGCTCGACCCACGTGAGATCAACAATATGGAGCAGTGACATAAAAAGAGCGTAGAGGTGATTCATGAATGAATCTTCTCTACGCTTATGTTTTAGTGGTTTGCTTCATGGGCTAATACAATTTCGTTATAGTTAATATTCTCACGAAGTTGTGTGGCTACTTCGTTAGTTAATTTATTTCTAGAAATTAATTCATCTAAAAATTTACGTTGAATGTAAAGTGCTTCGAGTTTTACATCTTGTTCTTGTTGGGTCGTTAACTCGTACACTTTTTTATTCTGTTCTCTTTGTTGTTTTCTCGTTTGATTTTGGCGAATTGTACGTGAGAGATTGTGATATTGGTTTATGATTAAACTGACCTCTAGTACATTTGAACTATTTTGTTCATCACGCATTTTCATAATGATATTGTGATTAACCACACGCATAATTTGTTGTACTTTATTGAAGCTATTTTTAAATTCTTCTCTTTGTGTTTGACGTGTTTCTTTTAGATTTTGACGCTCTTGTTTATATTCTTCATGTTTCTCTCTTGCATTATCACGGTATTGTTGTGATGTTGCTCTCTGCTCTTCTTTAATGAAAGCACGTTCCTTTTTATGGGCTTGATGCGCTTCTTTTCTTGAATCTTTACGTGCTTTAAAACGTAAGAAGAGGAGTCTAAAGAAACGAGTGATTTTTTTCAGTAGGGACATTTCACGATAGGACTGACTTAATTCCATTACATTGCGATAATCGGTTAAGTCTTTTTTAGTGATACGCCCTTTTTGAATTAAGCGCTCCAATGTTTCGGTTTCTTCATCTTCAGCAATTTCTTGTAAACGTCGTAATTCTTTCGTGTTTTTATTATCAGGTTCCATATTAATAAGGAATGATAATTCATTAAAGTATTGGTTAAGAATTGGACGATAATCTACGCTAGTATTTTCTTTCATTTTATTTTTAAAGGCATCAAGGACATTCTGAACCATAAATATTTTAGCCGCTTGATAAGACATACCTTTAAAGTTTGACGTTTGTTCAGAAGGTGTGATGAAAGGTAATACAATTTGAGCTAAGATTAAACTTATTAATACCATTAGCGAAGCAATAAACAAGAGATCATTACGATAAATAAATTCTTGGTTATTATTCATCATGAATGGCAAGGTTAGTGCCATTGATAACGAGATTGTACCGTGAATACCACACATCGTCATGATAAAAGCATAATGCTTACGATTAGGCGGGCCAGTATCTTCTTCATCATCTAGGTAAGATTGCATATTTTTCGGATAATAAAAATCTTTAAACCATAAATACACCCAAATAAATCTAAAGATATAAATTGCCAATGCGATTAATAGTGCAGTAGTAACTAGGAATAGGACATTTTGAGGTTCATCTCTTACAATTTCCATAAATACTTCTGGAACTATGTAACCAAGCACTACAAAGACAAAGCCATTTAAAGCATAGCTTAACGTATTCCAAATTTGATTATAGTTCATTTGAATTTCGGTTTGTGCACGTATTAACCGATCTCGTTCTAAGCCGTGAATTAACCCTGCAACTACTACGGCAATGATACCTGAAGCGTGAAATTCTTCTGCAACAAAGTATATTGCAAAGGGTGTTAATAATTGAATAAATGTAAGCGTGTTACCATCTTTTAATCCTTTATTGGCAGTAAGATAGACTCGTAGACTAACTACTAGTGCACCGATAATCGCTCCTACTAAAATACCTAAAATAGTTGAGATGACAAACTGTCCAATAGCATCAAACGCAGAAAAGCTACCAGTCACGAGTGCTGTCACAGCAATTTTAAAAGAAATGATACCTGCCGCATCATTTAATAGTGATTCGCCTTCTAAAATTGACATCGATCCTTTGGGCAAGAGTTTACCTTTAGTAATCGCAGAAACAGCTACAGCATCAGTTGGACAGAGTATCGCAGCGATAGCAAACGCAGCTGGCATAGGTAAGTTAGGCCAAATCCAGTGGATAAAGAAACCGACGCCGATGACGGTAGTAAAGACAAGGCCCATTGCCATCAATATAACAGGTTTACGATATTCAAGAAGCTTGGTACGAGACACGTGCGTTCCTTCAACGAATAATAGTGGGGCGATGACCGCCATCATAAATACCTCTGACTCAAACTCAAAATGAATAGGGATAGGCAAGATAAATAGACAAACACCTAAGGCAATTTGAATAAAGGCAGTAGGAACTACGGGAAACCTGTTATAAATAATAGAACTAATAATTACTGCGAATATAAATAATAAAAATGCTTCTAATAGTTCCATAAATAACTCCTTTGTATAATAAAATTATTATTATTATTTTACCATTATATGAAATACGCTATCAAAACACGAGTACTATTTTATAAAACTATTATTATTTAGACTTACATGGAATGAGTAAATTAAGTGTCCTTGGAAGTATCGTTGTAAAAGAATGAAATATTAAGAGACTCTTAAATGACGAAGAATAACATCATTTAAGAGTCTTTTAGTAAATATAGGAGCAAGAAATTAAAGTTTGATTGTATATTGAGAAACGATTAATGCTATGTGACGTCTTAAAATTTAGTAGTTAATTGAATGACGACCTTGGCTACGTGTCTTTTCAGCCAGAGCTTGAGCATTAGTCTTATATTTTCTATAAAAAATAATTAGGAAAACAAACCAAATCGGTGAAATAAAAATAGCCATTCTTGTATCTTCACTGAAGAATAGGAGAATAAATACAAATGCGAAGAAGGCAAGGACGACATAAGCCATTGCTTGTCCGCCGAATAGTTTAAATTTATTCTTACGGTGTTCTTCAGGATTTTTACGTACATAAATAATATAAGAAATAATTATCATTGCCCAAACGACTAAAAATAGGACAGTAGATAATGTTGTAACGTATATAAATAATTGAATGGCATCTGGAAAGATAAAGTTTAATAATGCTGCGCCTAACAATGTTCCAGATGAGACAAATAGTGATAGATAAGGCACGCTATTATTATTAGTCTTACTTAAAACTTTCGGTCCTAAGCCTTGTTTTGAAAGACCAAACAAAATACGACTGTTTGAATAAATACCGCTATTAGTCGCCGAAGCAGCTGCTGTAAGTACTACAAAGTTAACTAGTCCAGCCGCGAAAGGTAATCCAATTAAACTAAACATTGTTACAAACGGACTGCTATTTGAATCAATTTTATTCCATGGAATGACTGACATAATAACGAGTAAACCACCTACATAGAATAATAGAATACGTATCGGTACATTATTGATTGCTTTAGGAATAACTGTTCTTGGATCTTTTGTTTCTCCGGCAGTAACTCCAATTAATTCAATACCAATAAATGAGTAAACCGCTATTTGAAAGGCCATTAAGAAACCAAATGGCCCATTAGGGAAGACACCACCATGGTTAATTAAGTTACCGAATGAAGCATGTCCATATGATGTTTTAAACGAAAAGAATATCATAACAAGTCCAATGATAATCATTGCAATAATCGTAATGATTTTAATAATAGAGAACCAAAATTCTAACTCCCCAAATAATTTAGCACCTAACATATTAAATGAAATAAGCATAAGTACGATAAAAAGCACGGTAATCCAATGTGGGACTTGTGGGAACCAAAAACTAAAATATTGCCCCATTGCAGTTAAATCTGACATACTTGAAAATATCCAAGAAAGCCAGTAAGTCCAACCGATCACGAAGCCTCCAAAAGGTCCTATATATTCATTGGCGATATCGACAAATGAGTTGAATCGTGTATTACTAAGTAATAATTCCCCAAGTGCTCTCATAAAAGCAAAAAGCACCATACCAATAATCATGTATGTAATAAGAAGGGAAGGTCCTGTTAAAGCAATGGTTTGACCTGAACCTAAGAATAAACCTGTACCAATCGCGCCCCCAATCACGATTAATTGGATGTGTCTATTGTTTAACTCTCTCTCTAACTGTCTAGCCATATACTTCCTCCTTAGAAAGCACGCTAATAAAGTGACGCTTTAGTAGTGTAAACGCTTTCTTTTAATGGTATTCTAATACTCACTTTCAACAAAGAAATAGATTGTTTATAAATTAGCTAAGTTAAAAATGTCTAGGTGTTGAAGTATTCAATTTTTTAGATTTGCAATTTTAATTGTTTACAAAAAATGTAACTTTGCTAAAAGTTATTTTTATTATACTCTTAATTTGTAGAAATACAAACAAATTTCTGAAAATTTAAGAAACAGAATAATTTATAATATATGATAACTATGACATAATGATTAAATTCTAAAGATTAATTGGTAGAGAGGGATAGTGTCATGAAAATTGGAACCATTTCAGATTTGCATATTGATCGTCATCCTAAGTTTGAAGCAAATACATATCTTGAAACTTTGACACGTGTTGTAAAACAAAGACGTATCGATTTATTGTTAATTGGTGGCGATATGTCTAATCATTTTCAACAAAGCTATCAATTTATTGTAGATTTAAAAGAGCGATGCGCTATTCCTATATTCTTTGTGCCTGGTAATCATGATTATTGGACGGGCGAGGGTATGCCTAACTCAACAGAAATATATGATTTTTATGTGAGCAAGCCGGAATGTTTAATTGGTAAACCTTATATCATTAATGATAATTGGGCGATTGTAGGTCATACGGCTTGGTATGATTATAGTTATGCTGATGAAAAGTTTGAAATGACACGTATAGAGCGTGGTAAATTTTATGGTGCTACATGGCAAGATAAGGTAAAAATAGATTGGCAAATGGATGATAGAACATGGTCTAAAATAGCCGCACAACAAACGAAACATGACTTAGAACAAGTGGGCAATAGGCAAGTAATCTTAATGACGCATATTGTTACGCATCCTCAATTTGTAGTGCCCACACCACATCGTATTTTTGATTTTTTTAATGCATTTATAGGTACTAGAGATTTTGATGACTTATATGCAACATTTCCAATTAAATACAGTATTATGGGGCACGTTCATTTTCGTAAATCACTTGTTGAAAAGAACACGACATATTTATGCCCGTGTCTTGGCTATCAACGTCAATGGCGAACGCCTGATATTGAGCAAGAAATGAATCATGCTTTAATAGAAATAGATATTGAATAGTTACGAGAAAGCTGAGACACTAATACTTTGTAATCTAGGGAGCGAGACAGAAATCTAATGTAATTTCAAAGATTTCGTAGTCCCGCCCCGTCAAGGTTGACTAGAGGTGAAGAAAGTACGTTTTTAACGCAACTTCATCTCAGTCAACTACTGCCTAATTGTAGAGTAGGATATATTATCCTTTTTTGCTCATCGTTCGGTTCTGCTCAAATTCTAACCACTTTTGTCCCAACCTCTCTCTCATATTACGGTTGTAAGTAAATACATTTCTTACCAGGTGCATTAAAACTACGTTCTAACTTTTCTTTTTTGATTTTAATTAGTTGAAAACGATTTGGCACAATGGCAGGTAGGATAATTGTTTTGAAAAAGTGACTCCATAATGGATCGATATAATAATAATAGTCATCATCATAGCCGATTAACAACGTGACATGAATATTAGAAACAAGTCGCATTGCACCATTATCAAACTTAAACTTTCTATGAAAAGGCTTGCGCCCTAAGCTTGTATGATACATAATAACAGGCTGGTCTGCGTCAATGACTGCTTCTAAATCTTTTAAGTCAGTACCTGTACCGTCGACAAATCGTTCATTTATTGTTTTTAAATATGGCACATAGGCATCGGGAAAGATAGTTTGATGATACCCTAATTTAATAAGAAGATGATGCCCCACATATCCTTTGTAGGGATTATTTGGATGAGTCGGCCAATATTTCATAATATCAGTAGCATGTATCTTATGATTGTTATATTGTAATAACATCGCTGCCGAGACACCTTCACACCCCATTATCATTGGGATTGGGAATAATTGACTTATTGGTTTAATAGGTAAGATTTTTTTCTTCATTATGCGTTCTCCTTCGTACCCACATAAAGCATTGTGTACGGTCTAGTTAAAGTAAATTTATTATATACCTTGAACGCTATCTCGTATATTATTTTGAACGTTATTTACCAGGAAATATTAAAAAATTCGACTAGAGCAAAAACGAGACTAAGCAATTTCTATTTTGATAGCTCAGCCTCGTTATTTTATAATAATTTATAGTTTTCTTACGGCATGAACGATATAGTTCATGTCATTTTTATGTGTGCTCATTGTTTTAAACATATTAACAAACATTGGACGATTAGATGGTTTGAGAGCATTTTTAATAATATTTAATGTACCTAACAATCCTTCATCGCGAATCATACCACATGGAGTCATTAATGATAATGGTCCCATATTAGACTGAACGTTTGTAAAGCCTGCGTCTTGATAAAGTTGATACCAGTGTTCAGGTTTAAGTGGGGTAACCTTGACGTTTATCGCGTCACTTAATTCACTAACAACAAGTGCTTCCTGTTCTCGATTAACAATAGCGATATCATGCGTTAATAAGACGCCATTTGGTTTGAGTACACGTGAATATTCTTGAAGAACCTTTTCCTTAACTGATAAAGGTAACATTGTTAGCATTGCTTCATTTAATATAATATCAAAACTGTTATCATCAAAAGGTAATGAGGCAGCATTTGCTTGTGTTAAATGAATGTAATCATCTAGTTGATGTTTGGAAATATTTTGTCGGCCCTTTTCTAAAGCAGCATTATTAAGGTCGACGCCTTCTATATGACATTGAAATTTTTGAACCAGTTCAATAGAAGTTGTACACATATTACAACCAACTTCTAATACACGCTTATCTTTTTAAAAATGCCCTTTATCAATGAGCCAATTTGTAGCGACTATGCCTCCAGGACGTAAGCGCTTTTTACCTAATTGAGCTAGAAAAGTATGGCCAGCCATTTTTTTCGCCATATTGAACACCTCTATGGCTGTTAAAATTTGTTAAATAATACATGGTTTTCGAGATGAACGTGTTCATGTGTTTCACGTTCTAAATTCTCAAGTCTTCGATAAACAAGTCTCCAAGTTTGGCAAGCTTCAGCAGGTGGTTGATAGTCGTTCATTAAACGTCGCATCTCTTCAAGTAACGCGCCTGTATGCGTATGATCGTCTACTAAACTTTGGATGATACTATCAGCATTATCTACGGGTTCGCCTTTAGAAATTTTAATTAATTGAGGGAAATCTTGGTCATCTTCTTGAGCCATATGTTCTAACATGCCGTCTCTATATTGACGATATAAATCCTGAAGTTGAAGTAAAAAAGGATGGTTGTCGCCATGGACTTTAGCGACTTTAGTTACATATGGAGAAAGATTTGAAAATTCTTCACGCATAGTTTGGTGATAACGTGATTGGATGTATTGAATTAATGACGGTACGTCAAGATATTTAACGTTAATATTGCCTGTTTGTTGTTGAGGTAAAGCATTAATTTTATCTATTAGTGTCTCAGCATCTACTTTTTTATTTTTAACGGCCTCTTCAATAGAAATATTACCTCCGCAACAGAAGTCTATACCATATTCTCTGAAAATATCTGAACTGAGTGGGTGATCAGTTACAATGTCTGCAACGATGGATTGTTTTGTAATCATAATTATTCCTCCCTTATTTCAGTTTAAGTATACTAAATAATAATGGTTTTCAATTACAAATATTGAAAATGTCATATATTTGTTAAAACTTTATATAAAAATTATAAAAAAGAACCAACATGGAAAATTGAACTATCCCATGTTGGTTCTCTTAAAAGCTATATCTGAAATATAATTTAAGCTGGATTACGATGATTTCTAAAGTAAATCACTTGAAGCGTAATTAAGATAATTGCCGTTAATATAATGACAATCATATATGGCGTTGCATCGTATTGTCCTTTAAGACCGACTAATGGTGAAATAATGCCTCCAAGCATGAATTGGAATAATCCTAATAAGCTTGAAGCATTTCCGCTTCCGCCTGTACGTTCTTCCATAGCCATCGAAAAACCGAGTGGGCCAATTGAGGTTACTGGACAAACGTTTAAGAAGAAAGCAATGAGTAAAATCCATAGAGGGCCATGTGTAGCTAAGGTAATGACGATTAAAATCACGCCGACTACTTGAATTAATGTTAAATAAATAAGTAATTTGAAGCGATTAATGTATTCTACGAGTAACGCAACGATTTGACTAACGACGATTAATCCAATGCCGTTAACGGCAATCATAACGCTATATTGTTGTGGTGTCATATTGTAAACTTTTTGCGTGATGAAAGGTGACGCAGATGAAAAGCTAAATAACATGACGTAAGTCAAACCTTGTAATAACATCGGTATAATGAAACGTGGTTTTTTCAATAGACTACCGAAGTCTTTAAATATAGCTTTAAAGTTTAACGTTGTATGTTCGGCTTTAGTTGTTTTCGGCATGTTGAAAGCTACACCACAAATGACTAAAATACTAATAATAGTTAAGATAATGAAGATAATTCTCCATGAACCTAATGTCAGTGAGGCGCCACCAAGTAATGGCATAATAATAGTTACAATACCGTTAACGACCATAAGTGAGGCAAGAAATTTTGCCAATACATCACCTTTATATCTATCTCCGGCAAATGCTTTAGCCATGACAATAATTCCACCTGCAGTTAAACCTTGAATAAAACGAATGAATAAAAATAAACTTAAACTCGTAATAAAGATTGCACATGCAGATGCTAAGAAAAAGACGCTTAATATGATTAAGGCCATCTGTTTACGGCCGAACGCATCAGATAATGGACCAAATAAAAACTGGCCTAACGCTAAACCAATCATCGCAAATGAGAGTGTAAGTTGTATTTCTGAAGTTGATGATTTAAATTGATGTTGTACTTCTGGCAATGCCGGTAAATACATATCAATAATCATAGGACCAAATGCTGTCATTACACCTAAAACGATTAATAAAAGTAGGGGCAATTTGGTGTTTTGTGTATTTTGCATAATTGTTCTCCTTAAAGTGTATACAATTATATTATATAAGTTTTTATGGCTATATTATATAGGTTTTTGCAGTGTTTGTAATTTATAAATTTAAATATGTATTGAAATCTAGAATAATTGAAAATAAATAAACTCCACAGTTAGACTACTAATCCGACTGTGGAGAACATAGTATATTGAAATATATGAATAACTATTGTGACGTAGTATCATTTGATCCATTAAGAATACTATTTAGTTTTTCTTTAATGTCTTCGAATTTTGTATTTACATCATTTAATAAATCATTCACTTTACTTTCGTTTTCATTATTTTGTTGTGCGTTATTGGCTTCTTTCAACTTATCTACTTGTTCTTGATAGAACTTAGTTAATTTTGAATCTTCACCATTTTGCTCATTATTTTTTAAATTATTAATCTCATCTTGAAGTTGTTTAATACGACCATCTGTATCGACTTTCTCTTTAATATCATTTTTAGCGTCTTCAACTTGTTTTTTAATATCGTCGCTTTGGTTTTCGACTTCTTTTTGATAGTTTTTCGATACGTTATTATCATTTGATGTATCTGTTGCTTGTTCATTACTACCACCATTATGATTGAGTAAAGCTCGCGTCGCAAAGACTGCTAGAATGATAACTAAGATAGTAATAATAGCGATTAACCACTTTTTAGATTTTCTATTTTTCTCGTTTTCTTCTTCTAATTGTAGTTCACGTCTAAAGTCACGTTCATTATAATAGCGATTGCCATCACGGTCATACTCATCACGGCGATTGTCTCTTTCACGTTCATAGTTGTTATCACGATATCTTGGATCCTCGTCACGATAACGGCCTTCGTTGCGACGATATGCTTCTTCATCATGTCGACGTTCTTGACGATAACGTTCCTCGTTACTTTGACGATTACGCTTGCGATATTGTTCATCATATTTATATGAATCTTTATACTTATCTGTTCGTTTCATGATAGTCACCTCTTCTATTTAATAGTTTAAGTTAACTGTTTAAGTACTCTTGCGACATTTTCAGCAGTGTGTGTTAAATTACGTTCACCATTATCCAAGAGCATAGCGATATCCTCAGGTTGTTCAATAATGCTAAACACACTATCGATACCATGTTGATAAACGGCTTGATAATCTTCACCTAAGCTACCACACAGGGCAATGACTGGAATATGATAGGCTTTCGCAGCTTTAGCTACCCCGATTGGCGCCTTGCCATAAATCGTTTGCGCATCCATCTTACCTTCACCGGTAATAACTAAATCGGCATCTTTCACTCTTTCTGAAAAGTGGGTCTCCTGTAGCACGATGTCTATACCTTTAGATAATGAGGCATTAAAGAAAGCAAGAATACCTGCACCTAATCCTCCAGCAGCTCCAGCGCCAGGGATATCTTTTACATGTATGTGTAGTTCTTGTTCTATCATAGCATGATAGTTTGTTAGAGCGGAATCCAACTTTGGTATCATCTTTTGAGTTGCACCTTTTTGAGGACCATAAACGGCTGTTGCCCATTTGTACCTAATAGCGGATTAGTCACATCACAAGCAACTTCAAAGTGTACGTTTTCAAGACGTTTATCTAATGATGACACATCAATGTGTGCTAGGTTAGCAAGTTGTTCTCCACCTGGTTTTAAAGGGACATGATTAGCATCAAGAAATTTAACGCCTAACGCACTTAACATGCCACTACCGCCATCATTGATAGCACTGCCACCAATACCAAGGATAATCTTTGATACCCCATAATCTAATGCATCTAAAATAAGCTCGCCTACACCGTAAGTTGTGGTTATTAAAGGATTACGTTTTTCTTTAGAAATTAAATCTAAACCAGCAGCTGCTGCCATTTCAATAATAGCCACTGTATCATCTTGTGAACGTGCATAACTGGCTTTAATTTCACGATATAAAGGGTCGTGAACTTTAACGGTATGTGATTGAGCATGAAGTGCTTCCTTTAAAGCGTCTGTCGTCCCTTCACCACCATCGGCCATAGGTATAATGTCAAAGCTAACAGTATCTTTGAATACATTAGTGAAACCTTGTTGAATAGCTAATCCCGCTTGTTTAGCTGACATGCTTTCTTTAAACGAATCTGTTGCGATAACGATATGATTGAGATTCATATGTACAGTCACTTCTTAATATTTTAAAGATGATAAAACATGTGACATCATTATTTATTTTTAAGCAATTTTAAAAATTACCTAATATTCTTAATTATTATAACGTATATAAGTTTAAGAGTTTTATAGTAGATTTGATTTATAATCAATTCTATATCTAAGCTAGGCAATTTAGCGTATAGTGATTATAATATATTTTGAACTGTTAACATATTCAATATACAGATACTTTCTATTTGTATGAAGAAAATAAACAAATTAATAAATCTTAAACAGACTACAAAGGAGCATAATTATGAAGCTAACGCAAACACACTATGAAATCATTAAATTCGTCATAGTGGGTGGGATTAATACGCTAGATTATTATATTACGTATTTAATCTTATTGAAGTTACTAAATGTTAATTATATGATCAGTCACATTATTGGTTTTATAGTAAGTTTTATTATTTCTTATTATTTAAATTGTTATTTTGTTTATAAAGTAAAACCAACATTGAAGAAATTTTTAAGCTTTCCAATTACCCAAGTAGTGAATATGGGAACGCAAACACTTCTATTATATATCTTCGTAAGATGGTTTAATTTTCCATCTGAAATTGCTCCATTTGTAGGATTAATCGTTACCATTCCTATTACATTTATATTATCAAAATGGATTTTAAGAGATTAGAGAGCGGAACAGAAATCTTGGGAGTGGGACAGAAATCTTATGTAATTTCAAAGATTTCGTCGTCCCACCCCGGCAAGGTTGACTAGGAATGAAGAAAGTGGGGTTCGAACATATCTTCATTTCAGACAACTACTGCCCGACTATAGACTTAAAGATAATATCTAGTTTTTGTTCATCGTTAGACTCTATTTAAAGCCTAATTATTTTGTTTTAACCACCACTCTTTCTTATTACAAACTTTCAGAAAGTTAGGTTTTGCTAAAAAATTAATTAGCTTATTTATATAAAAAATATAGAATTTAAAAAACGTTGTCATTAGATTTTCTACGGTTCATACTATTGATATTAAAGCGTTTAAGGTGGTTAACTGAATGACTCAGAGTGAAAATCTTAAATTGGCTCAAAGAGGGGCTTACTTAAGTTTAGTAGTATATATTATTCTTTCTGTTTCTAAATATATTACTGGTTTTATTTATGATTCAGCAGCGGTTAGAGCAGATGCATTGAATAATATGACAGATATTATTGTCTCCCTTGCAGTAATCGTTGGCCTTAAAATTTCAATTAAACCAGCAGATAAGAACCATCCTTATGGTCACTTGAAATCTGAGAATATTTCAACGTTATTAGTGTCGTTTATTATTATGTTTGTGGGTCTACAAGTTGTTATTAAAAATGCTCCCCACATTCTAACAAATGGACACCATACTCCAAGCGTTATTACAATTGTAGTGAGTTTGATTAGTGGGATAGTGATGATTGGGGTTTATGCCATCAATCATCGTTTAGCTAAAAGAACAAAAAGTAGTTCATTAGATTCTGCTGCTAAAGATAATTTGTCAGATGGCTTAGTAAGTATTGGTACCGCAATTGGTTTAGTATTTACTCAATTTGGTTTACCCATTGTCGATGTTATTTTAGCTACTGTATTAGGGCTACTGATTATCTACACGGGGTTTGGTATTTTTAGAACATCTATCTTCACACTTAGTGATGGATTTAATGAAAAAGATTTAGAAGAATACCGTGATGAAGTGTTAGAGGTAGAAGAAGTGAAAGGTGTTAATAATCTTAAAGGCCGTTATCATGGAAGCAGTATATTTTTAGACGTCACAATAGTAGTGGATGCTCATTTATCATTACAACAAGCTCATGAAATTTGCGATAAAGTAGAAGAACATTTACATAGTAAAGGTATTTCCTCAGTCTATGTACATCCAGAACCGGACACATTAGTTAATTCAGATACTAAATAGAATGAAGTTGAAAAATTTTGTATGTATACATAGAAGAGGCTAGAACATTTTCGATTCGACATGTTCTAGCCTCTTTTGTGTAGTATTGACTGAAACTGTATTTTATTTATTTTTAGTCACTCTATCAATTCGTTTACCACCAACCATTAGCTTCTCTAAAACTAATGGCTGCTTCGATTGAGCCATAACGTTCTTTAGCGTATTGAATCATACCTTTAGTTTGGGTTTCTACGGAACCATAACCCCATGATTGATTCGTTTGGCCTAAACCATGATATTGACCATTTGAAGCATTTGGATTACCACTAGATTCAGGTAAGACTACCTTTTCCCAAAGTTCTTGAGTCCCGCCAGCCGCGATAAAGCGTTGGTAGACAGAAGATGTACTATCATTTGAAGTATTATTTGTATTAGTCGTTGTCACACTTGATTGTTGATTATATTGATTAGGTGTGGCTTCACTCGCATGAGCTTGACCTGATTCTAAACCTGCGGCACCTAAAGATACCATTGTCATTAAAGCAAATATTGATTTCTTCATAAATAAAGTTCTCCTTTAGTAATTGGTTTGATGAGGATGGGATATTATTAATTTATACTCTGGAAAATCGATAAACGGTGTCCCAACCTTGTACCCCAATAAACTTTGAGATCAATTACGGTAAACTCACTATAACATCGCAAAAGATGTCATAGGTTACCACCAAATCAAAAATAGATTTCAGAAATAAAGCACACATAACAAACATGACAAATGTAAGACATATATTCCAAGAAAAAGAATAAACGCCTTTATTATGAAAATAACTGAAATAGTTTTATAATAAAATTAATAAATAGAAAAAGTATTCAGTTTCTTAGCACAACGATATTAAAAAGATGAGTTTAGTGGTGATGTGTTCAAAAATTAAGTAACACACCCTAAACTAACGTACAGGAAGGTGTCTTATATGCCAAAGCTAATTTTATGTCGTCATGGGCAAAGCGAATGGAACGCTAAAAATTTATTTACTGGTTGGGAAGATGTCCAATTATCTGAACAAGGTAGAAATGAAGCTATTACGTCTGGTCGTAAGTTAAAAGAAAGTGGAATTGAAATTGATGTTGCTTTTACTTCATTATTAACAAGAGCATTAGAAACAACACAATATCTTTTAGCGGAATCAGACCAAGAATGGATTCCAGTGCATAAAAGTTGGCGTCTAAATGAACGACACTATGGTAAATTACAAGGTCTTAATAAAGATGAAGCACGTAAAGAGTTTGGGGAAGAACAAGTACATCAATGGCGTCGTTCTTATGATGTAAAACCTCCAGCGCAAACTGAAGAACAACGTGAATCTTACTTGAAAGATCGACGTTATCGCCACTTGGATCACCGTATGATGCCATATTCAGAAAGTCTAAAAACGACTTTAGAACGTGTGGTTCCTATTTGGACAGATAAGATTTCACAACACTTATTAGATGGAGAAACTGTGTTAGTGGCCGCTCACGGTAATTCAATTCGTGCATTAATTAAGTATTTAGATAATGTTTCAGATGAAGATATTGTCGGTTATGAAATTAAAACAGGTGCACCACTCATTTATGAACTAGATGAGCACTTAAATGTAACTGATCATTATTATTTATAAATAGTAATGAGATGTATTAATTAAAATGAGAGACGTTTAAATGGATAGAGCGAGGGAACACAACTTTTGTATGTACAATAGTTTGTGTTCTCCCGCTCTTATTTGTAATAGGAGTTATTTATGGAAGAAAAGGGTATATTATGCTGATTTACGATTACGTTTATGTTGTTTGATAATTTTTAGCGCGCGCTTACGTGTTTTAATATTAGGACTATTCAAATTGCGACGTGCTGTTTGTACATCTTGTTTCATATTTGATTCCTCCTTTTTAAAAAGTATAAGGGTAAATAGTAAAAATGTAAATAGGAATTATTACGATTTAAGTATATAAACATTTTTAATGCAATATAAGTTGAAATCTGTATAATGGTCAAATATATTTCGATATAAATCAGATTGGAGGTCAATTATGTCCTATAGAAGAAAGTTAACCATGATATTTACGATGTTACTTGGAGGGTTCTTTGGCTTACTAAATGAAACTTTGCTAACTACTGCCTTGCCAAGTATTATGAAAGATTTCAATATCGCCTATTCACAAGTTCAATGGTTGACGACGGCCTTCTTATTAACTAATGGGGTTGTAATTCCATTATCAGCTTTTATTATCCAACGTTACACGACAAGACAGGTATTCCTAACAGGGATTATTATATTTTTCATAGGAACGATATTAGGAGGATTTAGCCCAAACTTTACGATATTATTAATAGCTCGTATTATCCAAGCGATGGGCTCCGGTATTATGATGCCATTAATGATGACCACAATTCTCGATATATTTGAGCCACATGAGCGTGGTAAATATATGGGAGTATTTGGTTTGGTTATTGGATTGGCGCCAGCGATAGGGCCAACTTTATCTGGATATCTGGTTGAATATTTAAACTGGAGATCTTTATTCCATGTGGTAGCGCCTATTTCAGCTATTACGTTTCTAGTCGCACTTAAAATTATTAAAAACGTAGGTACTAAAGTTAAGGCGCCTATCGATATAATATCCATCACTTTATCTGTTTTAGGTTTCGGTGGATTACTATATGGCGTTAGCTCAATCTCCAATGATGGTTGGAATGATCCAATCGTATTAACGACAATCATAGGAGGTATTGTCTTAGTATCCTTATTTATTTGGAGACAAGAACGTCTTGAAACACCACTATTAAGTTTTAAAGTCTTTAAAAATAGAGAATTTGCCGTAGGAATTGCAATTATGGGTGCTACAATGATTTCTATGATTGGTTCTGAAACAGTTCTACCAATGTTTGTTCAAAACTTATTAGGACGTAAGGCTGTAGATTCAGGATTAATTCTACTACCAGGCGCTATCGTAATGGCAATTATGTCACTTATCTCAGGTTGGTTATATGAAAAATTTGGCGCTAAAGTGCTTGCAATTATTGGTATGATTATCGTTATTATCACGACAACCTATTTTGTGGTTATGGACGAGCATACATCTATAGTTATGCTAGCAACCGTCTACGCAATTCGTATGATTGGTATAGCGCTCGGATTAATGCCTATTATGACACACACAATGAATCAATTAACTCCAGAATTAAATGCACATGGTTCATCAATGACTAATACAGTTGAACAAATTGCTGGCTCAATTGGCACGGCCGGGTTAATAACAATCTTAAGTGTTGCAAGTAAAAACTTTGCTCCTACGATGAGTGATTATCAAGGAATGAACAAGAAAGAAATGGCTGGTCAAATTCAAACTGATGCTATGTTACATGGTTATCATTCAGGCTTCTTGTTTGCTGTAGTCATTACAGTAATCAGTTTATTGCTGACATTTTTCATAAAAAGTAAAAAGAAAATTAACGCTGAATCTCTCAAAGATTCGCAGTAGATGATTAGAAACGTTCACTTATGTAGTTCATTACAAGGAATGAAACGCATAATGTGGACGTTTATTTATGTAATATCCAAACGCTCTGAACATGAACGCTTAGAAAGATTTAAAATAATATTGACTATTCCTACCTATGAGATTAGAATTAATTTATTCTGACTAATTTAATAGGAATATGGAGGTAAAGGTAGATGAAAAGACTTTTATTTGTTGCTTTAGCACTTATCTTTGTATTAGCGGCTTGTGGCAACGGGGGCTCATCTGATAAAAACAGTGATTCTAAATCAAGCAGTAGCGATAACAAAACATTGAAGGTGGGTACTGAAGGTACATACGCACCATTCACTTATCATAATAAACAAGACGAATTAACAGGTTATGATATTGATGTAATTAAAGCAGTAGCTAAAGAAAAAGGCTATAAACTTAAATTTAATGAAACTTCATGGGATTCAATGTTCGCAGGTTTAGATGCTAAACGTTTCGATGTTATTGCTAACCAAGTAGGTATTAATAAAGATAGAGAAAGAAAATATAAATTCTCTGACCCTTACACTTATTCAAGTGCAGTGTTAGTAGTACGTGAAAATGAAAAAGATATTAAATCATTTGACGATGTAAAAGGCAAAAAATTGGCGCAAACATTCACATCTAACTATGGTAAATTAGCGAAAGATAAAGGTGCAGATGTTACTAAAGTAGATGGTTTCAACCAATCTATGGACTTATTATTATCTAACCGTGTTGATGGAACATTCAACGATAGCTTATCTTATTTAGATTATAAAAAACAAAAGCCTAACGCTAAAATTAAATCAATTGAAGGTAATGCAGAACAAAATAAATCAGCATTTACATTCAATAAAGATGTAGATAAAAAAGTAGTTTCTGATTTCAATGATGGTATTAAAAAACTTAAAGAAAATGGCGAATTAGCTAAAATCGGTAAGAAATGGTTTGGTGAAAATGTTTCTGAGCCTAAATAGTGAACAACAACATGCACTTGACGCGGCAAGCCAAGCATTCGGGCCAATGTTGGAAGGATTAGTTAAATACTCAATTCCAATTACTATCGTTACATTTATCTTAGGATTAATTATTGCTTTATTTACAGCGTTAATGCGCATTTCTACAAGTAAAATATTAAAAGGCATCGCACGTGTTTATGTCTCAATTATTCGTGGGACACCAATGATTGTGCAATTGTTTATTATCTTTTATGGTATTCCGGAGTTAGGTCGATTGATGACTGGTAACGCCGACGAACAATGGACACTATCATCAGTGCTTTCAGCAATTATTGGTTTATCTCTAAATGTCGGTGCCTACGCTTCAGAGATTATCCGTGGTGGTATTATTTCAATCCCTAAAGGCCAAACTGAAGCGGCTTATTCAATTGGAATGAACTATCGTCAAACTATCCAAAGAATTATTTTACCTCAAGCAATTAGAGTTTCAATTCCTGCTTTAGGTAATACATTCTTAAGTTTAATCAAAGATACATCTTTATTAGGGTTTATCTTAGTGGCAGAAATGTTCCGTAAAGCTCAAGAAGTGGCTTCTACAACATATGAATATTTTACAATTTACATCCTTGTAGCGGTTATGTATTGGGTAATATGTTTCATCATTTCAGTCTTACAAAGCTTCTATGAATCATATATTGAAAGAGGGTATAACTCATGATTGAATTAAGTGGTATCCATAAATCATTCAATGATAAAGAAGTCATTAAAGGTATTGATTTAAATGTTGAAAAAGGAGAAGTCGTGACGCTTGTAGGCCGATCTGGCTCCGGTAAAACAACATTGCTACGTATGATTAATGCCCTCGAAATACCTACTAAAGGTAATGTGACTGTTAATGGTGAAAGTTATACGGCTGACAACAAAAAGTCTCAAATTAATGTGCGTAAACAATCAGGTATGGTCTTCCAAAGCTATAACCTTTTCCCGCATAAATCTGCTTTGGAAAATGTGATGGAAGGCTTAATCACAGTTAAGAAGATAAACAAAGCTGAAGCAAGAGAAAGAGCATTAAGCTTATTAGAAAAAGTTGGACTAACAAGTGTAAAAGATCAACGTCCTCATGCCTTGTCTGGTGGACAGCAACAACGTGTAGCTATCGCTAGAGCATTAGCAATGAATCCTAAAGTAATGTTGTTCGATGAACCGACCTCTGCATTAGATCCTGAATTGGTTAAAGATGTATTAAAAGTTATTAAAGAATTAGCCGATGAAGGTATGACAATGGTAATTGTTACGCATGAAATGCGTTTCGCACAACAAGTGTCTAATAAAGTGGTCTTTATTCATGAAGGATTAATCGGCGAACAAGGTTCACCAGAAGAGGTGTTTAATCATCCAAAAACTGAGGAATTACGTCGTTTCCTTAATGTTATCAATGAATAATATAAACAAAGAATAGTTAAACCTCCGATTGAAACAATTTAAATTTCAATCGGAGGTTTATTTATTTTATAAGAATTAAGTAGGTTAGATTATCAGTTATCTACGTTCTAGTAATTGTTTAACTTGATAAGCGAATGGTTTAATAGGTTTGATAAAGTCACCAATATATTCGTAGACGTTAGCGTTAAAGCCTTTTTTAAACTGTTGTACACCATAATCTTCAGCATCTTCACTAAAGTCGCCTGTAATACCATAAAAGTTGTAACGGTCAATGTTATGTTCTTTAGCAAATTTAATCATATCCCATTGTAGTCGATATGCGCCCATGTATTCATTATATTTAGGGTTAGAACCACTGGATAGATAATAAACTTCATGATCATTGTAAAGATAAAGTGCGGCCGCTAAGTTTAAGATTTCGCCTTCTGCAGCAATCTTTTCTTTTGTTTGGTTAACTTTACGTTCATTACTATCAAATTGTTGTTGAACCTGAGTGCGTTTATTTTTATTTTTCTTAGAATTAGGGCTTTCTTTTAACGCTTCCTCGACTTCAGCTAATTGTTGTGCTAAATCGTCTTGCTTTTGTTGAAGCGTTGATAAATATTCTTTTAAATCGATATAGGCCAGTTTTAACATAGCATGGTCTTCATATGTTTTTTGCATATCATAAAAATATGGTTTATCTCTAAATTTAAAGCCATGTTTTTCTTCGGCCATTTGGAATAATTCGAAGAAAGTATCTGTTTCCTCGATAGGCAATGTTCTTACCTTTACGCCCATTTCATATGTTTTTTTAATATTACGTCGTGTTTGATAATCCATTTCTTTCATTAATTGGTCTTCTGTTTTATCTTTAAGATCAAGTACAGACAACCAACGGATTTGACTCATCGTACTATAACCAACTGACCAGCCTTGATGTTTATAACCTAAATCTTCTAGCGTTTTTATAACTGCTCGGTTATCGTAACTTTCCAGAATTTCTCCATCTGCATTACGTAAATTCTCCAATATATATGGATCTACTAGGATATATAAGCAGTTATGTTTTTTTAAGTAAGCTGTTAAGGACTTAAAGAAAAAGTGAACTAATTCAATATCACTGTAATCCATCACTGGTCCACGATGAGTATAAAAATATTTAAAGAACTTCAATGAGCGCGCTTCAGTCATTAAAGTTCCGGCAATCACGTTCCCGTTGTCATCTTTAACACCGACTACGTGTACATCATTTCTCATTTTATTTCTATTTTCATAATGTATACGGGACTGTGTATAATGGGAGAAATTTTCAGTTGTAAATTTCTCAAATTCCTCCGGGGTTAAAGTCTCGAATTTCATGGTAATCTACTCCTCTATCATTTATAAGAATTCTTATCTATTTTATCAAACTAGCTATGTTATTACACATATTTAGTTAGTATATTGAGTAATACTTTAGTAGTAGGTGAAAATTGATTGTGAAAGAATGTACTACTTAACTATTGAAAATTTGATATTTGATGACCTGGCGCATATTGTAAAAGCATTGTATGATAGTACTTACAATAGAAGTATAATTAAAGTAATATACCGAATTGAGCATTAGGAGTGAATGTATGAAAAGATTAATTTTAGCGCTAATCGTCTGTATGATATTAGTGGCTGGCTGCGGAAATGATAAATATACAGATAAGATAGATAAAGCAGTTAAATTACAAGATCAAAAGCAAGAACAAATGGCTGAAAAAGAAAAGGGCGATGTTGTGAAGCATTTTGATAAAAAAGAAGCGAACATCTATGTCTACGAAGATGGAAAATATGTAGTACTTGCATATAAGCCATTAAGTAACAATGAAGAAGTTCATTACTATATGTATCAATTTAATGGGAAAAAAGCACATTATCTAGAAAACTTTGATACTAAGAAATATATTGGTACACACGATGCTGATTATAAAGAAGAAAATATGAGTTAATATATAAATTTCTAAAGGAGCACCTATGAGAACAATAGTTTTAATGATAAGCGTATTGGCGATTCTTCTAATAATTATTGGCGCTTGTTCAAAGAATAAAGAAGAGAAAAGGCCAACAAAGACTAAAAATGATAAGATTTTAATCGTTGAGTATGGCGATTTTAAGTGTCCTTATTGTAAAAAAGTTGAAGATAAAGTCATGCCTACGATAAAAGAAGACTACATTGATACAAACAAAGTAGAATACGAATTTATCAATGCAGGTTTTTTAGCTAAGGATTCAATAGTAGGGTCTAGAGCAGGCAATGCTGTACAAAAAATTGCGCCAAAAGCATATTTAACTTTTCAACATCATATTTTTACACAACAACAAGATGAAGATAAAAAATGGTTAACTGAAACCTTCCTTGATAAAGAAATTGATAAATTAGATATTCCAGCACAACAAAAAGCTAAAATAAAAAAAGAGTATAAAACAAAAGATAGTGACTCATGGAAAAAAGCAGAACAACAGAAAAAGCTAACTAAAGAGAATCATATTAAATCTGTACCTACTGTTTTTATTAATGGTAAAAAGGTTGAAGATCCATATACCGTTAAAGGTTGGAAGAAGCATTTATAAGTTTATATATACTCCCTCGTAGTCTTCATCGATAAAGGTGGAACTATAGAGGGAGTATTTTAGTTGGAAAACTAAAATTTGGTGTTGTTTAATAATTTAAATTGCACTCTTCTAAGTTGATTCACAAATATAGTCTTGTAATTTTATGAAATTAAGGATATAATTTTTAATCGTAATCATTACTATTTAGGAGGGGGCATTATGAAAAAAGTTATAGGTATAGTAGCTTTAGTTGCTGTCTTAGTGCTTAGCCTTGTGGCTTGTGGAAAACAAGATGATAATAAGCAGGGCGACGGAAAACAAGATGGCAAGATAAGTGTTACAACTACTGTTTATCCATTAAAGTCATTTACTGAGCAAATTGGTGGTAAACATGTCAACGTATCATCAATTTATCCAGCAGGTACAGATTTACATGACTATGAGCCAACACAAAAAGACATTTTAAAAGCAAATAAATCAGATTTATTTGTATATACAGGGGACGATTTAGATCCAGTTGCGAAAAAAGTAGCATCAACTATGAAAGATGATAAGAAAAAATTATCTCTTCAAGATGGTTTAGATAAATCAAAATTCTTAACTGATCAACACGAACACGGTGAAGAACATGAACACGGCGAAGAGCATGAACACGGCGAAGAACATGAACACGGCGAAGAACATGAACATCATCACCACCACGGTGGCTATGACCCTCACGTTTGGTTAGATCCTAAGAGAGATGAAGTGTTCGCAAAAGAAATTAAAGATCAATTAGTTAAAAAAGATCCAGATAACAAAGCTGAATACGAAAAAAACTATAAAAAATTAGTGAAAGATTTAAATGACATTGATTCTAAAATGAAAGATATCACTAAAGATAAGCAAGGTAATGCAGTATTTATTTCTCATGAATCATTAGGTTATTTAGCTGATCGTTATGGTTTTGTTCAAAAAGGTATTCAAAATATGAACGCGGAAGACCCATCTCAAAAAGAATTAACACGACTAGTTAAAGAAATTAATGATAACAACGTTAAATACATATTATATGAAGATAATGTAGCTAATAAAGTGACTGAAACAATTAGAAAAGAAACTGATGCAGAGCCATTGAAATTCTATAATATGGAATCATTAAATAAAGACCAAGTTAAAGATGACAGTATAAGCTATCAGTCATTAATGAAAGAAAATATTAAAGCGTTAGATAAAGCATTAAATACTAATACTAAAATAGAAGATACTAAAGCAGCCAAAAAACATGATAAAGCTATTTCAGACGGCTACTTTAAAGACAGTCAAGTAAAAGATCGCCAATTATCAGATTATGAAGGTCAATGGCAATCAGTTTATCCATATTTAAAAAATGGTGACTTAGACGAAGTTATGAAACATAAAGCAGAAGACGATGATTCAATGTCAGCTAAAGAATATAAAGCTTACTATGAAAAAGGTTATAAAACAGATGTAACTAATATAAACATCAAAGGAAATAACATTACTTTTGAAAGAAAAGGGAATAAAGAAACTGGTGAATACGAATACGTTGGTAAAAAGATTTTAAAATATGAAAAAGGTAATCGTGGTGTAAGATACATCTTTAAGTTAGCTAATACTGATGGAAAAGATAAAAACCTACCAACTTATGTTCAATTTAGCGATCATAATATTGCACCTAAAAAAGCAGAACACTTCCACATCTTTATGGGAGATGACAATGATAAATTGCTTAAAGAAATGGATAATTGGCCAACATATTATCCTTCATCATTAGATAAAGATGAAATTAAAGAAGAAATGATGGCGCACTAAATTAAGGAATAAATTAGCTTCAAACCTTCTTACTTGTAATCTACCTATAGTTGATTTACTATACTAAGTATAATAAATATATAAACTATAAAACTGATTCTTAGTTGTAGTTTCATAATTTAAATTATTGGAGGTATGTAAGCATGGCTAATTTTAATTTAGATCCAGTACATTCAGGAGTAAACTTTTCTATTCAACATTTAGTAGTATCAAACGTTAAGGGTCGTTTTAATGAATTCGACGCTGATATCACAGGTGATTTTAATGATTTAAGTTCATTACAAGGTATGTTTGTAATTCAAGCTAATTCAATCGATACTAAAGTGAAAGATCGTGATAATCATCTTAAAAGTGCAGACTTCTTAGATGTTGAAAACTATCCTAAAATTAAATTTGAAATTACAAAAGTAAACGAGAATTCAGTAACTGGTAATTTAACTATCAAAGACCAAACACAAGAAGAAACATTCGATTTAGATTATAAAGGTATTAGTTTAAATCCTTTAAACGGTAAAAACACTGCTGGTTTTGTAATTACTGGTAGTATTAATCGTGAAAAATATGAAATCACATTCAACCAACAACTTGAAACAGGTGGTTTCTTATTAGGTAAAGATTTAGATGTTGAATTCGATTTAGAATTCCCTATCGAAGAATAATATCAATTCTTAAGTACGTTGTGAGTCAGTATGAGGTAATAATGCCTTGTACTGGCTCTTTTTCATTTTTTAGACAAAAGTAGGGACACCATTTATCGTTTCTCCAAAGCACAAATAATCAATACTTCAATCTCCTAGAAATTAGTTTTTTATCCAACTCCTTTGTTACTATAGTGTAGAAAGAATGTTATATTATGAGGTATAAAGCTATGAAAATAAGGGAGACATACGATGACAATAGAAGTGAAAGATAATAAAATCATTTTTACTAGAACTTTTGAGGCGTCGATTAATGAAGTGTTTAAAGCTTATACTACTAAAGAATTGTTCGAACAATGGTTTCACCCGCAAAGTGCTAAAACAAAAGTATTCAAATTTAATGTAGTAGAAGGTGGAGAAGCTTTCTTTGCAATTGAAACTTCTGAACATACTAGTTATACATTAACTGAATATAAAACTATTAATCAGCCTTATCATATTGAATATCTTGACTTCTTTGCGACACCTCAAGGAGAGAAAGATACACGCTTACCGGGTATGCAAGTATATTTAGATTTTGAGGCGCAAGACGGTAATAGAACGACAATTACATCAACATCTATTTTTCCAACTAAAGAAGCGGCTGAAGGTGCACTGAATATGGGCGTGGAAGCCGGTATGAACGCTACGCTTGACCAACTTGATGCCCTATTAAAAAATAAAAAGTCATAAGTATGTCAAATTTATAAAATAAAAATTAAGTTATAATGTAGGAGAAAAGGGGTTGATAATGTGAACCAAAGATACTTGAAAGTACTAGCATTATTTTCCGTTAGTACATTAATACCTACATTAATATTTAACTCTAAATGCTTAAATAATAGCGTTGTTAAATACGTCTTAAGAACAGCATTGGGTTATGGCATATTCGCTAGTGGCTTACACTACTTATCTAAATTCAAAAGAGGGTAAGCACTAGAAATTGAATAGAGATTAGAGGCTGAGCTATTAATATAATAATGGTTCAGCTTTTATTTTTGGCATTTTTAACTGAAATAATGATACGGTTGATTTTCGCTCCCTAAATATCTGTATCGGTCCTTTTTATTTATAAAATTTAACACTACTCCTATGAACGAGTAAATTAAAACTATATAATGAAAAGTATTATATTGAGATTGGGGGAGTTACATATGTTAGAAAATAAAAAAACAATTAACGATACTCATGCGACACGCGATATCGTTGAAGCGGCGGTAAGTCAAGTTCAAACTAAAGAAGTTATGGCATTTAAAACACCAGGACGCTATGCTTTAAAAGCCATGATGTCAGGATTTTTATTGGCTATTGTAACTGTGTTTATGTTAGCAATAAAAACACAATTTGCTGGGATCAATGAAGGATTAGTTAACTTATTAGGTGCTATAGCTTTTAGTTTAGCGTTAGTCTTAATCGTCTTAACAAATTCTGAATTATTAACAAGCAATTTCATGTATTTAACAGTCGGTTGGTACTATAAAGCACTTTCTATCAAGAAAATGTTATACATCTTTCTATTTTGTTTTGTGGGGAATATTATAGGCGGTTTTATATTATTTCTCTTGATGAAAGGTACACATATTATGACGCCAGAAATGGTCGCTAGTTTAAGTAAAACGGTACATATGAAGACTGTAGAATCTACATGGCTCAATATATTAGTTAAAGGGATATTCTGTAATTTCTTTATTAATATTGGCATATATGTGTCTATGTTATTTAAAGATGGCCTATCAAGAACGTTCTTTATTGCAGCGGGTGTCATCGTCTTTGTCTTTATGGGTTATGAACACGTCGTCTTTAATGCGGGCTTATACGCTGGTATGGTGTTTTATAATTTAGAGGCTGTCTCATGATTAGGAGTTACGAAAAACATCATCTTCGCTTTAATTGGTAACTATATTGGTGGAGGCATCTTTGTAGGTCTCGTCTACGCTTATTTGAATGGACAACGCGATAGTTTAAGCATTAAATAATCGTAAATTAAAGTTGAAAAATGAGACAGTCTATCACATCAAGGTTGACTTACTAAGAATTAAAACATATGATTTTAATCAACATTAAGAGTTTAACCAGACATAGAGTGTTATTTTCCGAAAATGAAAGGGATGAGAGAAATGGTAGCTAATATTCTAGTAGCTCATGGCATGAGAAAAGGCGAACAAAATAAAGCGCTCGGGGAATTTTTAGAGCATCTTTTAAGTGACGAAACATATGATTATGAATTAGCGTTTATTGAGAGTGAAGAAAAAAGTATCGAGAAGACTGTAGAGCGTCTTATTAGACAGGGGGAAACACGTTTTAAAGTCGTACCTCTGCTTATTTTTTCAGCTATGCATTATATTGTCGACATCCCAGAAATTTTAGAAAATATCAAACATACTCATCCAGAAATAAGTTATGAAATCAGTGATCCACTTGGCACACATGACTATATGGTAGATTTAGTTGAAAAGCGTATTAATGATGTACAAATCGACAAGACTAAAAATTATGCGATTGTTTTAATCGCACACGGTAGCTTTTCCTACACGCAAGCACATGAAGAGTTAAAGGAATTTAGTGGGAAATTAACTCAAGAGGCTCCTATTTATAGTCGTACATTATATGGAGATATCACATTTAGAAATGATTTAGATCAACTTTCGCGACAATATGAGGAGCTTATCATTGTCCCATTGTTTCTATACGATGGACGTCTAGTTAATAAAGTCAAACGTCTCATTTCAGAAATGGAGATAGAAAGCACGTTACATATCACACCTTCTATTAATTTTGACAATATCCTCAAACTTATTATTAGCGAGCGCTTAGCCCAATTAACGGTATAAAATAGAGAAACATTCAATGTTGATTTAGTTTCCTTAATTGTAATAATGAATATTTATTTTATTATGATATAGACTTCAAATATGAACAATCCGAAGCATAAATTATATGCCTTGGATTGTTTTTTAGTTGTGATTAATAGATCGGATTTTGTTTTGAAAATTGGTCAGTTAAAACATCGTCTAGAACCTTAAAATTAAGTATTAGGGAAATCCCTGATTTTACATTTTTATGTGAATTAATTCACAAAAATTAGTAAAACTGTTATAGAATGATTGTAACGACAAAGAAAACTTAAAAAGTCTAATAATTAATAATTTTGCATATAGAAGAAGATTAAAATCTCAAGTAATAAGAGGGGAATATTTTATGGCTAAACAGAAATTAGTAATGATAGGAAATGGTATGGCTGGTATTAGAACAATTGAAGAAATATTAGAGCGTTCTGATAATCAATTTGATATTACGGTCATCGGTAAAGAACCTTATCCTAACTATAATAGAATTATGCTGTCTAATATTTTACAAAAGAAAATGACTGTCGAAGATACAATCATGAACTCGTATGACTGGTATGAAGAAAATAACATTCAATTGATAGTTAATGATCCTGTTGAATCAGTAGACAGAGCAAATAAAATTGTTACTACATCAAACGGCATTGAGGTAGGGTATGATATTTGTATTTTTGCGACAGGGTCTAGCGCATTTGTCTTACTAATCCCAGGCTCTGATTTACCAAGCGTTATAGGTTGGCGAACAATTGAAGATACAGAACGAATGATTGAAATTGCTAAAACTAAAAAACGTGCAGTAGTTATCGGCGGGGGATTACTTGGACTTGAATGTGCACGTGGTTTAATGGCTCAAGGCATGGACGTAACAGTGTTACATTTGGCGGAATGGTTAATGGAAATGCAACTTGATCGTAAAGCAGGTGGCATGCTTAAAGCAGATTTAGAACGTCAAGGTATGCACATTGAACTTCAGGCTAATTCAAAAGAAATTATCGGTAATGATGACGTTGAAGCAATTAGATTATCAGATGGGCGTGTTATTGAAACTGACTTGGTTGTAATGGCAGTTGGTATTCGACCATTTGTAAATGTAGCAAAAGATGCAGGTTTAGAAGTAAATAGAGGTATTGTGGTCAATGATTATCTTCAAACTTCTGACTCTAGTATATACGCTGTTGGTGAATGTTCAGAACATAACGGCAAAGTATATGGTTTAGTAGCACCTTTATACGAACAAGGTAAAGTGCTCGCAGATTATTTAACAGGTAAAGATACAAATGGCTATAAAGGTTCTACAACGTTTACTTCATTGAAAGTATCAGGTTGCGATTTATATAGCGCCGGACAAATCGTTGAAAGTGAAGATGTACATGGTATAGAAATATTTAATAGCGTAGATAATATTTACAAAAAAGTATATTTAAGTAATGGTCAAGTCGTAGGCGCAGTCTTATATGGTGATACGGATGATGGCTCAAGATTTTATAATATGATGAAGAAACATGAGTCATTAGAAGATTACACATTAGTTTCATTATTGTATAAAGGTGGCGAAGAAGCGACTACTTCTGTTGCAGATATGCCTAATGATGAAACAATTTGTGGTTGTAATGGTATCGATAAAGGAACTATCGTAAATGCGATTACGAGTAAAGGCTTAACTTCTGTAGATGAAGTGACAAAAGCAACAAAAGCTGGTAATTCATGTGGTAAATGTAAAGGCCAAATTGGTGAATTACTACAATGTACTTTAGGTGATGACTTCGTTGCAGCTAAACCTTCTGGTATTTGTGCATGTACTGATTTAACTCGAGATCAAATTGTCACTCAAATTAGAGCTAAAGGACTTAAAACATCTAAAGAAGTACGTCACGTATTAGATTTTAAAGATAAAAATGGATGTCCAAAATGTCGCCCAGCAATTAATTATTATCTCAATATGGTCTATCCACACGACCATCAAGATGAAAAAGAATCTCGCTTTGCTAACGAACGTTATCATGCAAATATTCAAAATGATGGTACATTCTCAGTAATTCCGCAAATGCGCGGTGGCGTTACAGATGCTGATCAATTAATTAGATTAGGTGAAGTAGCGAAGAAATATAATGTGCCATTGGTTAAAGTCACTGGTTCACAACGTGTAGGACTATATGGTTTGACAAAAGAAGAACTACCAAAAGTTTGGGCGGATTTAGGAATGCGTTCAGCTTCAGCATATGGTAAAAAAACACGTTCCGTAAAAAGTTGTGTCGGTAAAGAATTCTGTCGTTTTGGTACGCAATATACGACTCGATTAGGTATAAGATTAGAAAAAACATTTGAATATATCGATACCCCTCATAAATTTAAAATGGGTGTCTCAGGTTGTCCACGTAGTTGTGTAGAATCTGGAGTTAAAGACTTCGGTGTTATTTCAGTAGAAAATGGTTATCAAATTTATATTGGTGGAAACGGTGGAACAGACGTAACAATTGGTCAACTATTAACAACTGTTGAAACAGAAGATGAAGTTATCAAATTATGTGGTGCTTTAATGCAGTATTATAGAGAAACTGGAATTTATGCTGAAAGAACTGCACCTTGGCTAAATCGATTAGGCTTTGAAAATGTTAAAGAAGTCTTACCCAATGCTGATAGACAAGAAGAATTGTTCGAACGAATCATGGATGCTAAAAAAGCAATTGACAGCGAACCTTGGAAAGCAATTGTTGAAAATAAAGAAGAACAAAAAATCTTTGAAGTTGAGAAGGTGTAAATGATGCAAGCAATGGAGAAAATTAAAGTTACTACATTAGAGGAGTTAACACCATTAATTGGTAAAAAAGTGATTGTCGATGGGAAACAAATAGGTATATTTCTAACTGAGTCAGGAGAAATACACGCTATCAATAACGTTTGTCCTCATAAACAAGGACCATTATCTGAAGGAACTGTTAGTGGAGAATATGTGTATTGCCCCCTACACGACCAAAAAATAGACTTAAGAACAGGTGAAGTGCAAGAGCCAGATACAGGATGTGTTCAGAAGTACGAAGTTGAAGTTATAGACGGAGCGGTTTATATATGTCTATAGACGAGGGCAATAAGGTTTATTTAATAGGAGCGGGCCCTGGTAATCCTAACCTATTAACCAAAAAAGCTGAACGCTTAATTAGAAAAGCAGATGTTATTCTATATGATCGCTTAGTTAATCCATTAATATTACAATATGTCCCTTCTACAACTTAAGTTATTGATGTGGGAAAGAAACCTTATGTAAAGCACATTCAACAAGAAGATATTAATCTCAAAATTGTTGAAGCAGCACAGAAGTATCAAACCGTAGTGAGATTAAAAGGTGGAGATCCTGCAATATTCGGACGGGTCGCTGAGGAAATAAATACTTTGAAACAGTACGATATTTCATATGAAATTGTACCTGGAGTAACTTCAGCGAGCGCTGCCGTTGCAGCTATGAATTTAGGATTAACTATGCGAGCAGTAGCTCCAAGTGTCACATTTTCCACAGGACATTTTAAAAATTCTAGTAATCACGATACAGATATTCGTAATTTGTTGAATGGAGGCACCCTAGCAATTTATATGGGGGTCAAACGTCTTGGAAATATTATTCAACAAATCTCTCAATTTAGTGATGAAGATTATTCAATTGTGATAGTTTTTAATGCGACTTGTTATAACCAAAAAATAGTGACAGGAAGATTAAGTACCATTGAGCACCAATTACAACAACTTCAATTAGACGGCGAACCAGGAATTTGTATACTCGGTGCAATTATAGATTATATCGATGTCGAGCATTTGACAGAATCTGGATACTTATTTGATGATACTTTGTATATCATTAAAGGCTTAAAAGAAGACGTGTTAGCCGAGGCTGAGATTCGCTCGGACAGAGGACAGAGATGTTTAGTAGACTATGGAGCTCAATACCATAGCTCTCAAGAACAATTATATCAACGTATTATTGAGTCTAATAATATTAAATATATAGAAGTTTAAGAAATAGAAAGCAGTCCAGAAACATTTTATTACATGTTCTGGGCTGCCTTTTTTAGTTTTTAATTTCTTCATACCGAATCTTCGATATTCAGGGAATCCCCATAGTTAAATAGGTAAATCCCTAATATGTTTTGATTGTGAAAAAATGTACAATTTAGATAAATAAACATGTAATCGGCATTTAACATAGTCAACTAATACCTATAGAGGTAGGAGGATTCATATAAATGGGAAAATTTGGATTAAACTTTTTTAAACCAACAGAAAAATTTAATGGAAACTGGTCCGTATTAGAAAGTAAAAGCAGAGAATGGGAGAAAATGTATCGTGAACGATGGAGCCACGACAAAGTAGTAAGAACTACACATGGGGTAAATTGTACTGGTTCTTGCTCATGGAAAGTGTTTGTTAAAAACGGTGTTATCACATGGGAAAATCAACAAATCGATTATCCAAGCTGTGGACCAGATATGCCAGAATTTGAACCTCGTGGTTGTCCGCGTGGCGCTTCATTCTCATGGTATGAATATAGTCCGCTACGTGTGAAATATCCTTACATCCGTAGTAAGTTATTGGATTTATGGAGTGAAGCACTTGAAGAAAATAATGGTAACCGTATCGCAGCATGGGCTTCAATTATTGAGGATGAAGATAAAGCGAGATCTTACAAAGAAGCTCGAGGTAAAGGTGGATTAGTCCGTACAAATTGGAAAGATGTCACTGATATTATTGCTGCTCAAATACTTTATACAATCAAAAAAGATGGTCCTGACAGAATTGCAGGATTCACTCCAATACCAGCTATGTCAATGATTAGCTATGCTGCAGGTGCGAGATTTATTAATTTACTTGGCGGGGAAATGCTTAGCTTCTATGATTGGTATGCCGATTTACCTCCAGCTTCACCACAAATCTGGGGGGAACAAACGGATGTACCTGAATCAAGTGATTGGTACAACTCATCATATATTATTATGTGGGGATCAAACGTACCTTTAACACGTACTCCAGATGCGCATTTTATGACGGAAGTTAGATATAAAGGTACAAAAGTTATTTCAGTTGCACCTGATTACGCTGAAAATGTTAAATTTGCTGACAACTGGTTAGCACCTAACCCTGGTACAGATGCTGCTGTGGCACAAGCGATGACGCACGTTATCTTACAAGAATTTTATGAAGATAATCCAAGTGAAATGTTTATCAATTATGCCAAACAATATTCAGATATGCCTTTTGTCATTATGTTAGATAAAGATGACAACGGCTATAAGGCAGGAAGATTTTTACGCGCAAGCGATTTGGGTCAAGAGAGTAAGAACGGCGAATGGAAACCGGTCATTCAAGATACTATAAGCCAACAATTAGTAGTGCCTAATGGAACAATGGGACAACGTTGGGAAGAAAATAAGAAATGGAATTTAAAACTTGAAACAGAGGATGGCACTAAAATTAATCCTACTTTATCAATGACAGAGGATGACTATGAATTACAAACAATTCAATTCCCTTATTTTGATAGTAAAGGTGATGGCATATTTGAAAGAGTTATTCCTACTAGAAAAATAACTTTAGCAAATGGTGAGGAAGTTTATATCGCTACTGTTTATGACTTAATGGCAAGTCAATATGGTATCAAACGTTTCAACCACGAATTAGAAGCAGCATCTTATGATGATGCTCAATCTAAATATACACCTGCTTGGCAAGAAGAAATTACTGGTATTAAAAGTAAGTTAGTTACTCAAGTAGCAAGAGAATTCGCGCAAAATGCCATTGATACTGAAGGACGTTCAATGATTATTATGGGTGCCGGTATTAATCACTGGTTTAACTCAGATACAATTTATCGAGCAATTTTAAACTTAGTGTTGTTATGTGGTTGTCAAGGTGTGAATGGTGGAGGTTGGGCTCACTATGTGGGTCAAGAAAAATGTAGACCTATCGAAGGATGGAATACAATTGCTTTTGCTAAAGATTGGCAAGGACCACCACGCTTACAAAACGGAACAAGTTGGTTCTATTTTGCAACAGACCAATGGAAATATGAAGAATCAAATGTGGATAAATTAAAATCACCGCTCGCCACAAATCTTAAACATCAACACCCTGCTGATTATAATGTGACTGCAGCACGCTTAGGATGGTTACCATCATATCCTCAGTTCAATAAAAATAGTTTACTGTTTGGAGAAGAAGCTAAAGAAGCGGGCGATGACTCTAATGAAACAATTTTAAAAAATGCAATTAATTCAGTGAAGAATAAAGAAACACAATTTGCTATAGAAGACCCTGACTTAAGAAAGAATCACCCTAAAACATTATTCGTTTGGAGATCAAATCTAATTTCAAGTTCTGCAAAAGGTCAAGAATATTTTATGAAACACTTACTAGGTGCTCGTTCTGGACTTATGGCAGAACCAAATGAAGAGGATAAACCAGAAGAAATAAAATGGAGAGAAGATACAACAGGTAAACTAGACTTATTAGTATCACTTGACTTTAGAATGACAGCAACACCGTTGTATTCTGATATCGTCTTACCGGCTGCAACATGGTATGAAAAACATGACATCTCATCAACCGATATGCATCCATTTATTCATCCATTTAACCCAGCTATTGATCCATTATGGGAATCACGTTCTGATTGGGATATCTATAAAACACTAAGTAAAGCTGTTTCAGAAATGGCAAAAGATTATCTGCCAGGTACCTTTAAAGATGTTGTCACTACACCATTAGGTCATGACTCTAAACAAGAACTTGGTTCTGAATATGGCATAGTGAAAGATTGGTCTAAAGGTGAAGTAGAAGGTATCCCAGGCAAAACGATGCCTAACTTCTCAATCGTAGAACGTGACTATACAAAAATTTATGATAAATACGTTACATTAGGTCCAAAACTTGAAAACGGTAAGGTAGGCGCGCATGGAGTAAGTTACGCTGTTAAAGATGAATATAATGAATTAAAAAGTATGGTTGGTACATGGAATGATGACAATGAGGACTCTGTGAGAAATGATAGACCGCGAATTGACACTGCTCGCAAAGTGGCAGATGCCATTTTAAATATTTCGTCTGCAACGAACGGTAAGTTGTCTCAAAAGTCCTATGAAGACTTAGAAAATCAAACTGGTATGGAGTTAAAAGATATTTCTAAAGAACGCGCATCTGAAAAGATTTCATTCTTAAATATCACTTCTCAACCACGTGAAGTCATTCCAACAGCTGTATTCCCAGGTTCTAATAAAAATGACCGTAGATATTCTCCTTTTACTACAAATATTGAACGCTTAGTTCCATTTAGAACATTAACAGGTAGACAGAGCTATTAAATTGACCATGAAGTATTTCAACAATTTGGAGAAAGTTTGCCAGTATACAAACCGACGTTACCGCCAATGGTATTTGGTACTAGAGATAAACAAGTTAAAGGTGGACAAGATGCACTAGTGCTTCGTTATTTAACACCTCATGGAAAATGGAATATTCACTCAACATATCAAGATAATGAGCGTATGTTGACATTATTCAGAGGTGGTCCAGCAGTTTGGATTTCAAATGAAGATGCTGCTGAACACGATATTAACGATAATGATTGGCTTGAAGTATATAACCGAAATGGTGTAGTAACAGCGAGAGCAGTGACCTCACACCGTATGCCTAGAGGTACGATGTTTATGTATCATGCTCAAGATAAACACATTGAAACACCTGGTTCAGAACTTACTGATACACGCGGTGGTTCTCATAATGCACCAACAAGAATTCACTTAAAACCAACGCAACTAGTAGGAGGATATGCTCAAATTAGCTATCACTTCAATTACTATGGTCCTATCGGTAACCAAAGAGACGTATACGTTGCCGTTAGAAAGATGAAGGAGGTAAATTGGCTTGAAGATTAAAGCGCAGATTGCAATGGTGTTAAATTTAGATAAATGTATAGGGTGCCATACGTGTAGTGTTACATGTAAAAACACATGGACTAATAGACCTGGAGCCGAATATATGTGGTTTAATAACGTAGAAACTAAACCGGGTATCGGTTATCCAAAGCGTTGGGAAGACCAAGATGCTTGCCGTGGTTGGCGTTATTGTATGACAGGTTGCCCATATAAAAAAGTTTACTTTAACTGGAAAACAAATAAAGCAGAGAAATGTACATTCTGTTTCCCTCGAATTGAAGCAGGCTTACCTACAGTATGTTCAGAAACATGTACAGGTCGCATGAGATATCTAGGTGTATTACTCTATGATGCTGATAGAGTGCACGAAGCAGCATCGGCAGAAAATGAACAAGACTTGTATGAAAAACAACTAGATATATTCTTAAATCCATTTGATGAAGAAGTCATTGAGCAAGCTGAAAAAGATGGCATTAGCTATGAGTGGATTGAAGCAGCTCAAAATTCACCAGTTTATAAATTGGCAATAGAATACAAGTTAGCATTTCCATTGCATCCAGAATTTAGAACGATGCCAATGGTATGGTATTGCCCACCACTTAGCCCAATTATGAGTTACTTTGAAGGTAAAAATGCTGGCCAAAATCCTGATATGATTTTCCCGGCAATCGAAGAAATGCGTTTACCAATCGAATATTTAGCCAATCTATTCACAGCTGGAAAAGTTGAACCGGTTAAAGAGGCATTACAACGTATGGCAATGATGAGAAGTTATATGAGAGCTGAGGTTACAGGTAAGGAATTTGATACGTCTAGATTGGAAAGATTAGGACTTTCAGAAATTCAAACAAAAGAGATGTATCGTCTATTAGGCTTAGCAAAATATGAAGATCGTTTCGTCGTGCCAACATCACATAAAGAAAGTTATTTAGATACGTACCATGCACAAGGAAGTCAAGGATATGGCGGAGAATACTTTGGAGATAATTGTGAAGGTTGTGGCGTAGCAGTCGGTTCAGGAAAAACAGGACAAGAAATTTATAATGATAATTTTTATGGAGGTATCTTCCGTGATTAATTTAGATAAATTTTATTATTATCAAGAAAGTCTAGGCTATATTGCACAGCAACTTAATTTTCCTGAAAAGTTAACCTTCCATCCTAAAACATTTAATGAAGCTATTGATGCGTCACATCCTGGTTATCAAGATTTAGTACAATATCGTGATATCATGTACCAATTCACGTTATCTGAAATTAAAGCGATTTATACAGATACCTTTGATTTTAATAAAAAGTTTCCATTATATATGACCTATAATAAATTTGATACTCAAAAAGAGAGAGGTCAAATGTTAGCCAAATTAAAGGTGTTATATGAAATGTTTGGATTAAAAATGGTGGATAACGAGTTGTCAGACTTCCTACCATTAATGTTACAGTTCTTACACGTCGCTAAATGGCAAAATGATCCACGTGCTGAAGGTAATATTGAACTAGTTATTATGATTATAGAAGATGGTACTTATGAAATGGCCAATCATCTAGCTCAAGATAATAACCCATATGCTTATGTGATTCGAGCATTAAGAGAAACGTTGAAAGAATGTATAGACGTGCCTAAAGAGGTGACTCATCATGCTTAATCAATTTTTATGGATTATCTTTCCATATCTATGTGTCGCAATTTTTATAGTAGGCCATATTGCGCGCTATAAATATGATCAATTTTCATGGACTGCAAAGTCTAGTGAGTTTTTAGAAAAGAAACAGCTTAAATGGGGAAGTTTATTATTTCATTTAGGAATTATCCCTGTATTTTTTGGACATGTAGTGGGGTTAGCAATTCCAGCGAAATGGATAGATGGTATAGGTGTAAGTGAAGGGATGTACCATTTCGGTGCAGTGTATATAGGGAGTATATTTGGTATAATGACATTTATTGGTATGTTAATGTTAACAGCAAGACGTCTTACTATAAAGAATGTAAGAAAGTTAAGCTCAGCATCTGATATATTTGTTAATGCTTTGTTAATTATCATTATATTTATGGGATGTTACTCAACATTAATAACTAACGCTATGGTAACTGATTTCGATTATCGACAAACAATTTCTATATGGTTTAGACATCTCTTCACATTTTCACCTAATGCTAATTTAATGGCAGATGTACCATTATCATTTAAGATTCATATTTTATTAGGTTTTACTATATTAGCATGTTGGCCATTTACACGTTTAGTACATGTGTGGAGCGTCCCTTTATCATATGCGAATAGAAGATATATTGTTTACAGAAAACATAAAACACGTTCATGATATGAAAGGAGATACGATAGTGGCATCTGAACCATTATTTGAAACACATGAATTTCAAGAAGAATTAGACGCTTTAAGAGAATCAGAGGGGTATGATTTCGCTGGGATAGCTTTGTATGAACAACATTCTACCTCGGCACCGATAAAGTGGCGATATGTTTCAGGAAATTTAAATGATCGGTATAAATTGATTATTTTAAGAAAAGGCAGAGGATTAGCTGGCATGGTGATGAAGACAGCTAAGAGAATGATTATTGCGGACGTCTCTCAGAGCTTATCACCTGAAGAAAGATTTAATTACCCAATCCTAAGTAGCGAAAAGCTAACAGCAGTTGTTGCTATACCGTTATGCTTCCAACAACAAATTTATGGAGTATTGCTGTTAGGCCAAAGAAACGGCAAGCCATTACCAAAAGACAGTAGCTTAAATATCTATGGTAAGTTATGGGCATTTACTGAAGAAATGTAGGTGACATATGTGTTGGATATACAAAATGAAATGATAGAAGACTTGCTTAAGAAGTATTATGAAACAACAAATGAAAAAATTGTATTTGTAAATAATGACGGCAAAGTAATAGCTATGAATAAAGAAGCTCAAGAAATTATTTCAGAGGACAATAATTACAGCGCAATGACGAACGCAATATGTAATCGATGTGAAGGATATTCCAATGAATTCGCATTGCAAAGTTGTATTAATTGTTATTTAGATACATCGAGAGCTAATGATAAAAACTTTCAGGTATTTATGAAAACAGTTGATAATAAAGTACAGCCTTTTACCGCAAGTTATCAATGTATTGATCATACTAAAAATATTTATGCTTTCACGTTGCAAGATATTTCGCCACAAATTGAACGTCAAGAAAAGATGTACCAGCACCAAATGTTACGAAAAACTATTTCAGCTCAAGAAAATGAACGTAAACGAATTTCAAGAGAGTTACATGATAGTGTTGTGCAAGAAATGTTAAATATTGATGTAGAATTAAGATTATTAAAGTATCAACAAGATATGACTAAACTCGTAGATAAGTCTGAACATATCGAAGGATTAATGTCAAAATTAATTGATGATATACGCAATTTATCGGTAGAACTGAGACCATCATCATTAGATGATTTAGGATTAGAAGCGGCTTTTAAATCTTATTTTAAACAATTTGAAGAGAATTATGGACTAGAAGTTATTTATAATTCAAATATTAATAATGTACGTTATGATAGTGAAATTGAAACAGTCGTTTATCGAATTGTTCAAGAAGCGGTGTTTAATGCATTGAAATATGCAGGTGTTAGTGAAGTAGATGTCTCAATTCAGCAGACCGACGAAACTTTAATGGCTGAAATTATTGATAGAGGAGTAGGGTTTGATCCTAATTCAACTCCACAAGGTACGGGGTTAGGATTATATGGCATGAATGAAAGGGCTGAACTGGTTAAGGGAACGGTAAATATAGAAACTCATATAGGTAAAGGCACGATTATTACCTTAGAAATACCACTTTAGGCATGTTAGGGGAATTGAATTGAAAATTGTAATCGCAGACGACCATGCAGTGGTTAGAACAGGCTTCTCAATGATCTTGAATTTTCAAGAAGACATGGAAGTCGTCGCAACTGCAGCAGATGGGGTGGAAGCCTATCAGAAAGTAATGGAATATAAGCCGGACGTACTGATTATGGATTTAAGTATGCCACCTGGTGAATCAGGATTGATTGCTACTAGTAAAATTTCTGAAAGTTTTCCAGAAACTAAAATTTTAATCTTAACAATGTATGATGACGAAGAGTATCTATTTCATGTTTTAAGAAATGGTGCTAAAGGTTATATCTTAAAAAATTCTCCAGATGAACAATTAATTCTAGCAGTGCGAACTGTATTCAAAGGTGAAACATACGTAGATATGAAACTTACTACGTCACTAGTAAATGAGTTTGTCAATCATTCTAATGTAGACGAAAAAGCTACTAACGACCCATTTAAGATACTTTCAAAAAGAGAACTAGAAATTTTACCTTTAATTGCTAAAGGATACGGTAATAAAGAAATCGCTGAAAAGCTATTTGTTTCAGTTAAAACTGTAGAAGCACATAAAACACACATCATGACTAAATTAGGTTTGAAATCTAAACCAGAATTGGTAGAATACACACTCAAGAAAAAATTATTAGATTTTTAGTAATAGTTACTTATTAAAGTTAAATAAATATAGGTATAAACCAGGGTCTATAGCGAGACTCTGGTTTATTTTTATATTGTGTTATAAAGGTAATCCAAAATTAGGGGGATTACTGATAATTATGAGGGAATATCCTTATGTTCATTTTTTCACAAATTAATTAATATTTATATGTAATCAGCAATCTAATGGAATTAAACCTTGACCTCTTTTAAATATAAAGATTGCTGATAAAGAAAAAATGATGAAGGTGAGAAAATGAATAAAACTAAGGGTGGATTTCAATTAACACTTCAAACACTAAGTCTTGTCGTAGGATTTATGGCATGGAGCATTATTTCCCCATTAATGCCGTACATATCACAAGATATTGAGATTTCACCAGGACAATTATCTATTATCTTAGCAATACCAGTAATTTTAGGCTCTGTTCTCCGCGTACCATTTGGTTATTTAACTAATATCATTGGTGCGAAATGGGTGTTTTTCTGTAGTTTTATAGTATTATTATTTCCAATATTCTTTTTAGGACAAGCCCAATCACCTGGTATGTTAATGCTATCAGGATTCTTTTTAGGTGTAGGTGGCGCCATCTTTTCAGTAGGTGTAACCTCAATTCCTAAATATTTTTCAAAAGATAAAGTAGGACTTGCGAATGGTATTTATGGTATGGGGAATATTGGTACAGCTGTATCTTCTTTCCTAGCTCCTCCTATAGCAGGAATTATAGGATGGCAAACAACTGTAAGAAGTTATTTAATTATAATTGCTATTTTTGCGATATTAATGTTCTTACTTGGAGATGGTAATGAAACTAAAATTAAAGTTCCTTTATTGTCTCAAATTAAAAAATTATCTTCCAATTATAAAGTTTACTATTTAAGTTTATGGTACTTTATTACATTTGGTTCATTTGTAGCATTCGGCTTATTTTTACCTAATTATTTAGTTAATAATTTCGGTATTGATAAAGTAGACGCCGGAATAAGATCAGGTATATTTATAGCATTAGCAACGTTCCTAAGACCGATTGGTGGTATTTTAGGTGATAAGTTTAACGCTGTGAAAGTTTTAATGATTGATTTTATTGTAATGATTATTGGTGCAGTGATACTTGGACTCTCTAGTCATATTGCATTATTTACTATTGGTTGTTTAACTGTCAGCATATGTGCTGGAATTGGTAATGGATTAGTATTTAAGTTAGTACCATCATATTTTGCTAAAGAATCAGGTGCCGCTAACGGTATTGTTTCAATGATGGGTGGATTAGGTGGTTTCTTCCCACCATTAGTCATAACTTACGTTACTGGACTAACAGGAACGAGTCACCTTGCATTTATTTTATTAGCGCTATTTGGGGTGCTTGCTTTTATTACTATGTGGCACTTATATAAAAAGGAATACACAACTTAATATGTATAAAAAGAGGCTGAGCCATTAATATAAAAAAGTGGTTCAGCCTTTAGTTATGGCAGTAGTTGTCTGAAATGAAGATGCGTTCGAGTGCTCACTTTCTTCATTTCTAGTCAACCTTGCCGGGGTGGGACGACAAAATCTTTGAAATTACATTAGATTTCTGTCCCACTCCCTAGATTTCTGTTCCGCTCCCTTCTTCTATGTGTTTACTCTACGGTAATTGTTGTTGCATCGTCTTGTGCGCTAACTTCTTTAGGTAAAGTAACTATTAAAATGCCATCGTTATAGCTTGCTTTAATTTGTGATTTATTAATATCCTCAAATTCAAAACGTCTTACAAGTTCACCACTCGCACGTTCGCTTAATTGTACTTTACCAGTTTGCTCAGAAACTTGTTTTTGGACCTTAATTGTTAGTGTAGAATGGTCGAATTTTAATTCAATTTCTGATTTATTAACGCCAGGCAATTCAGCTTCTAAAACATATTGGCTTGATTGATTGTAAATGTTAGTTGGAAAACTTTTAGATGAAAATTGATTAAATACTTGTTCACCTAAATCACGGAAAACGTCTTTTGGGTTATTTTTTAAAAATGATTGTTCGAAGAAATCTCTATTATTCATTATATACGCGCTCCTTTATAATAAGAGTTAATTTCATAGTTGTTTAGTGAAAATTTTCAACTTAATTATATAAAGAGTGAGGCATGACGTAAAGTAAAAGCGTTTATGGAATAAATAACTGAGAGTTACATGATGGGGTATAAGAAGAAAGGCTAAAACGAGAAAGGAACATGACAAAAGTTTAATTATGTATAAAGTCTTTTACAAACAAATATCAAATGTTGAATAGATTGCTTTTGCCATGTTTGGATGATTAGTCAGCTGTATAATCAAAGTTATTTGAAATAACATGTCTTAAGCTATGGAGGAGATCTTTTGCTTCCCCATGAGAAATATCAAAGTCATCGAATACTTGGTCAGAGATAGCTTCCAACGTAGGTTTAATATTAACGCCATTTTCAGTTAATGAAATTTGTAAATTTCTTTCATCTTCTTTTTCACGCATACGTTGTACATAGCCTTTTTTCTCTAATTTTTTTAAGAGAGGTGTAAGTGTTCCTGAATCTAAAAAGACGCGGCGACCAAGTGATTTAATATTTATCTTTTCATCATCTTCGATGGCCATGATAACCATAAAGCTTGTATATGTTAAATCGTGTTGTTTTAAATAGTAAGTATATTTCTTGATTACTTCTTTAGAAGTAACATAGAATAAAAAACATAATTGCTTACTTAAATAGCTGTCCTTTACATACATATTTATCCCCCCTTAACTTATTTAAAGATAGTATGAACTAAAACCAATGTCAATAGCGTTATCATAGTATTTTATGGACTTTTTGATACTTTTGACAGAAGTTAGAAAGTACGTCTACATAAGATCTTGAAGTGTTGATTTAAATTGAAAGTTAAGATGGAATTTTAGTATATTTTGTTACAAAGATTATTTGGGTCTTTAAAAAAACAGCTATATCATTCATAATTATTTAGATAATAAATTAAAGACGTTTTGAACCAGCTATAAACAAAGGAGCTTTTAAATGAGTAAAAAGCAAAAAATTATTAGAGTAACTATTATTTTAGTGATTTCGTTAATTGTGGCTATCGCATTCTTCTTTGCAATGAAGACATATCAAGGTCATAGAAATATAAAAACAGTAGATACTTATTTAGAACAGAAACATTTGAAAGATAAAGTGAAATCTGAAGAAACATTATATAGTGCTAAAAAAGGTGTTTATTATAAAGAAGTTGTGTTTAAAGACGAGCCAAGTATGACATATGTGATTCAACCTATCGGAACTAGAAAGGGCATCTTCTCAGAAGGATTTGATTCTGAAACTAAGAAAAACATTAAAGATGCGAAACATAACGACTTTGATCGTAATTTTAAACCCTAATTTATAGGAATAAGCTGTACAAAGAATTAGTTAGCCAACTTTTTGTACAGCTTTTTTATTTTTAAATTAATAATTTTAGTTAAATCAAATAATTTAATAATTGTTAGGTTTGAAAATTTTATACCCCAATTTTAATTTATCTGATATAATTAAGCGATGTCAGATGAAGGGGGTTCCAACATGACTCTGTTCAAGAGAAAAATTAGCTTGCCAATGCAAGTATTAATCGCATTGGTGCTAGGTGTAGTTGTAGGTTTATTATTATTCGGACAAGACAATGTAGCAAATTATATTAAACCTTTCGGTGATATTTTCTTAAATTTAATCAAAATGATCATCATTCCAATTGTATTCTGTGCACTAGCTTTATCAATTTCTAATTTAGGGGATTCAAAAAAGATTGGTAGCTATGGATGGAAAGCAATACTTTACTTCGAAATTATAACAACAATTGCTATCGGCTTAGGACTTATTTTTGGTAATTTATTTAAACCTGGTTCTGGATTAGATCCAACTAAATTACCTAAAGGCGATATTTCTAAATATCAATCATCTGCTTCAGCAGCAGAACAATCTACATATGGAAATCATTTTATAGATACCATAGTAAATATAGTACCAACAAATATATTTGAAGCTTTAACTAAAGGTGAATTATTACCAATTATCTTCTTTGCAGTATTCTTTGGTTTAGGTTTAGCTGCTATTGGAGAGAAAGCCGAACCTGTTAAAGGATTTTTAAATGGAACCTTAGAAGCAGTATTTTGGATGATTAACAAAATTTTAAAATTAGCGCCAATTGGTGTATTTGCGTTTATTTGTACAACTGTAATGACGTTTGGCGCATCAGCATTAATTCCATTAGCAAAATTAGTATTAGTTGTAGTCTTTGCAATGGTATTCTTTATTATTGTAGTTTTAGGTATCGTAGCTAGAATTTGTGGGATTAGCATCTTCTCAATTATTAAAATTTTAAAAGATGAATTATTACTTGCATTCTCAACTTCAAGTTCTGAAGCAGTATTACCTATTTTGATGAATAAAATGGAGCGATTTGGTGCTCCGAAAGACGTAACATCTTTCGTTATTCCGATTGGGTATTCGTTTAACCTAGATGGCTCAGCATTATACCAATCTATCGCTGCATTATTTGTAGCTCAAATGTATGGCATACATTTATCAATATCAGAACAAATCGTCTTAATGGTAACACTTATGGTCGCATCTAAAGGTATGGCTGGTGTACCAGGTGTATCTATCGTAGTATTACTTACAACGTTAGGTGCAATGGGCTTACCGGCACAAGGCCTTGCGTTAATTATCGGTGTTGACCGTTTACTAGACATGGTACGTACGTGCGTAAATGTTATTGGAAACGCGTTATCAGCGATTGTTATTTCTAAATGGGAAAGAGTTTATGATAAAGATAAAGGTAAAAAATATTTAGAAACAATTTAAAAAGAAATCTGACATTTTTTGTACCGAGCTTATTAAAGGCTCGGTTTTTTTATTAATTAGAAAAGGGACCCATTAGAAAGCTCTACTCTCTCTAATGAGTCCCTTATATAGTATTACATGCCTTTCATATTATGCATTTCATGAATTTTCATCATTAAACCATGAGGCACATCATCGTGGTCTACTTTAGATACTCTTGAGAATTTCTCTGAGCCTTTTTCTTTTACAAGAAATACGAAATCACCTTTTTTAACTTTAACGTCTGTATCAGAAGGTAAATCAACATTTTTTTCTACTTTTTCAGTTTGTTCATTTACCATTTTATCGATTGTATGACTATCTTTCATATAACCGTAATAAGTTTCTTTTTGATTACCATTAAGCATCATAATAATTAATACGATACCTACGATTACCATAACCGCAATTAAGGCAATGCCTAAACCTAAACCTTTTTTATTTTTCATATTAAGACTCCTTTGACTATACTACTTCTTTTATACAGAAAATAATATTAAATTGCAATAAAGTACTTAAATATAATGCATTAAATTGTGTCATTGTTATTACAATTTTATATAATTAGCTACGCTAGTATGCGATAACCTATTGATCACGTAGTATTATTGATGACACTCCCGGGAGAAATCAATAAAAAAGAGTAGAGTAATTCATTATTGAATTACTCTACTCCTATATTAATGACTATAGATCTTCTTACTTAAACTTCAATCGTAACTGGTGTATCAATATCATCGTCGTTCATTAATGTGATAGTTTTAGGATTAACTTTTAAGACACATAAATCAGGATCTTCTTTAGAATTAAAGAACGTTTTATCCTGTGTTTCCCATAACCAGTCAATAACTTTTTGGTCTTTAACAATTTCCATTGAAGCTTCGATTTCCACAAAACTATTATTTGTAGTTTCGTTATAACCTAATAAAATATAAGCATTTGGGTTACTTTCAATTTCATCGACTTTAGCGGTCTTCGTACTTGTCTTAGTGTATAAATCTAAACCGTCATTGTAAAACACCATATATCTACTATTGGGTTTATTGTTATAAGCAGTTGATAATACACCAACTTTAGAAGTATTTAATACTTTTTCAATGGCTTGTGTAGCTTGTTGTTTATCCAAACTTATCATCTCCTTATTCATAGTATAGCCATATAAGGAGATGTCTAAACTTATCTATATTGAGAGACAATTAAATTGGCTTAATACAGATATATTTCACTTCATCATTTTTTAAAGTTACTTGGAACGGCGCTTTATCGTTTTCTTGAAAAAATAACTCAGTTTTAGGTTGATTAGACTTATCTAGTTGTTTAATAATACTTTTCTCAATGTACACAGGCAAATTAGCTTGTGGTATTAAATTATGAATAGAGCCATGTTCATTATTAAGCGTACTAATAATAAATAGTAAATTCTCATTTAAGTTATTTTCAAAGTGATAAAATTGCTTATTATCAGATAAATAACGGTCATTAATCTTATTGAAAAGTAGGAAATGGTAATTCCCGTCTTTACGACTCATGACAAAGTAGTTAGAAATCTGGATAGGCTCATCTACAAATGCTGCAACAAATTGATATAAATGCATGATAGGCAATAGACTACCGTGACTATTAAATAATGACAGATACATCGGATCGGTTTCGATGAGCCGATAACAAACGCCGCCACCGTATTTCATCAATTCGGTCAAATGACACACAATATCCGATAATTGAAGCGGATTAGCTCCGTTATTTGTATATTTGAAACAACGTAATGATAAATTACTATAGACAAATTGTGTTGAAGGAATATTGGAATCTTTAATAAACCGTAAATAGTTCTCAAAATGTGTAGAAGCATGGGTGAAACCACGTTGTTTATCAATAAGTATATTTTTAGTATTAATATTTTCAATGTCTACGAAATAATAATCGAAATTCATGCGATTCATAATGTTATACGTTTCTTGTAATGAGTTGTATTGGTGTAGTAGACCATCTACAATCAAACCGTATTTTATTTCTTTATTTTTATTTTTTAACTTGAGATGGGCGAGGTGGATGTCTTGGATACTCATTGTTTCAGTGTTAAATACAAGCATAAATTTAACTCTTTTTTTATTCCATTTATAGTCTTGATTACTTTGTAGAAATGAGATAATCAGTTGATATATTGTTTTGAATTCCACAGAATTTTTAATCGTTATAGCTAAGCTAATATTCTTTTCGAAAAGCTTTTCAAAACAACGATGTAATAAATTAATATTAACGCGTTCTTTAACAATATCGCTTACATCATTAATTAGAATGGCCGTTCTTGGTAAATAAGATAAATCGATATCGTAATAGTCGTTGAATACAAATTGAAACAATTCGGTGATGCTCTGAAAATTAATAAATGCTTTCGAAGATTTAGTTCTATCGTTCGGTTTGAATTCATCAATATCAATTGTCGTCGTTTCAGTCATTACGTGATTAGTAAATTCAAATTGAGAAATTAAATCTAAAAATTTCTCATCAATAGAATGTTTGATTGTAATCTTAGGTAAAGATTCATATTGATTTAATTTAGAACGAAACTGTTTAGGACTTAAATCGAGATAGTTTTTAAATTGATTAGTAAAATTAGTGTGACTACTAAATCCTGATAGTTCGGAAATGGTAGTGATAGTTTCATTAGTCGTTATTAATAATTTGAGAGAATGAATGACTTTTAAACTGGTGTAGTAATCCTTAAAGTTTACATTTAAAAAGCGGCTAAATAAGTTAGAACAATAGGATTTAGAAATCAGGGCGTTTTGTGCTACATCTTGGAGAGAGATATTCGCAGTAATATGTTCATTTATAAATAATAGAGCTTTTGATAATAATTGATGATTAACTGATATATTTGGAATGTAGGGAGCAAGGTTTCTAACTACAGCTTCCTTATATAATGTTTGAATAATCTTTGAAACGGTTTCCTCATCTTGAATTTCATTATTTGAAAAGTTGGTTATACTTTGCAAAATAATAGATTTAATAAAACGATTTGACTGTAAAAGATGACGATCGAAGAAGCAATTAAAGAAATCACTATCTTCTAGATAAAAATAGATAACAGGGATTTTCAATTCAACTAAATTTTTTGCGGATTTAATATGATAAAAGTCGCCTTGATTTATAATTGCAATGTGATTATGCACATCTTTAGTTTCACCGTTTATTGAGATTGTTAGTTCATTCGTTAATGAAAAGAATAAAATAATATCGGTAATATTACGTGCTGGGATAGTGGTAATATGTTTATGCAAAAAAAGTGTACTATTCATATTTGAATTTCTCCTAAGTATTTTAATTTTCTCAAAATAGTAGTATTTAATTGAATTGTGAATAATAAGAGCTATTA
>NZ_PPRG01000089.1 GCF_002902625.1 Staphylococcus devriesei | reverse complement strand
TCGTTAACGCCGTCATTATCATCATCTGTATCAACATCATCTGTGATGCCGTCTCCATCTGTGTCTGCATCAGAATCTGCATCTGCGTCTGCATCAGAATCTGCATCTGCATCTGCGTCAGAGTCTGCATCTGCGTCAGAGTCTCCATCTGTATCTGCATCTGCGTCAGAGTCTGCATCTGCGTCTGCATCAGAATCTGCGTCTGCATCAGAATCTGCGTCTGCATCTGCGTCAGAGTCTGCATCTGCTGGATCTACTACATCTGATACACCGTCGTTAT
>NZ_PPRG01000088.1 GCF_002902625.1 Staphylococcus devriesei | reverse complement strand
CGGCAAAATAATGGAGCGGAAGACGGGATTCGAACCCGCGACCCCCACCTTGGCAAGGTGGTGTTCTACCACTGAACTACTTCCGCATTAACGATTATAAAATAATCGTATGAGCCATAGAGGATTCGAACCTCTGACCCTCTGATTAAAAGTCAGATGCTCTACCAACTGAGCTAATGGCTCAAAGATGGTGCCGGCCAGAGGACTTGAACCCCCAACCTACTGATTACAAGTCAGTTGCTCTACCAATTGAGCTAGGCCGGCTATTAAGTT
>NZ_PPRG01000087.1 GCF_002902625.1 Staphylococcus devriesei | reverse complement strand
ATATATTTATATGTTAGAACAGTAAATAAATATTATTGTAGCGATGATATTTATCTCTATAAGGTTTTAACTGTAAATATCCTCAAAATATTCAAAAGTAATGGATTCAATTTTTGTAGCGAAAATTGAATCCATGAACGATGAGTAAATGAATTTATTAACATCATGTTTAATAGATATAACTCATTCACGAAATAATAAATTTATTGTAAGAATATAGCTATATTAGAATAAGAGACTGAGCCATCATTATAGAAATGGCTTAGTCTCTTTTTTGGCAGTAGTTGCCTACAATAAATAGGCATTCGAGCCTCACTTTCTTCATTACTAGTCAACCTTGCCGGGGCGGGACTAGGAAATCTTAGGAATTACATTAGATTTCAGTCCCGCTCCCTAGATTTCAGTCCCACTCCCTAGATTTCAGTCCTGCTCCCTAGCTTTCTATCCCATTACTAGCTTTCTATCATCGCTTCCTATTAAAAAACCGCAAACAATCTCATTGTTAAATGAAATCATTTGCGGAAGTGTAGCTTATTTGAAATATTTTATAAGTTAATATTAGTGAATGTAGTTGTAAGATGAAGCTTGGCTAGCTGAGATTGTACGTGAAGTAACAACACCTACACCATGGCCATAGTTCATTTCTGATACTGTAACTGAACCGTCACTACCAACACTTTCAACGTATGCAACGTGACCGTATGCACCTTGAGAAGTTTGTAAAATTGCTCCAGCTGAAGGTGAGTTATTTACAGTGTAACCTGAAGCAGCAGCAGCGTTTGCCCAGTTATTAGCGTTACCCCAAGTTGAACCAATTTTACCACCAGCTCTTTCATATGCATAGTAAGTACATTGACCACTAGTGTATAAATTACTACCTGAGCTTGCAGAGTTAGAAATTGATACGCCAGATGAATGTGATGATGGTGCAGTTGTAGTTGTTACTTTGATGTTACGATCTGAAGTTGAGTAGCTAGCACCCATGCCACCAGTACGTTGAGCATTTGAATTATATGATTGAGTATTATTGTCATTATTGTAGCTATATGAATAATTTGAATTGTAGTTATTGTAGTTATTGTTGCTGTAGTTGTTATTTGAATAATTTGATTGACTAGAGTGATTTACTTGATCAGGGCTCCAGTTACCTTTCCAAGTGTAATGATAATTACCTTGTTGGTCGATAGTGTAAGAATAGCTATAAGATGTTGGATCATTTGGGTTATAACCTTGTTCAGCTGCGTGAGCTTCGTGACCATGTCCAGCGATAGCGATTGTAGCAACTCCTGCAGTAGCGATTGTAGCTGTAGCGATTTTTTTCATTGTAAATATCCTCCTGAGAATTAAACTAATTTCTATTTATTATTTAATAGTCATTTGTTGACCCTTAAGTCCTTTGTTTCATTGTTCCTTAACGACAAAACATACTTTATCAAAAAAAATTGAGTTTGTGGGCGTTGTTATCATTTTGTAATTTTTTGCTAATATTATGTTTTAACATACATACTTTTAGTAATGTTTTGTAATTTTAAAAAAACATTGATATATCAATGTTTAAAGATTATTATGAAAAGAATACTCATTTCTTTGTAATCTTATTGTAAAAAAATAGCAAACTTTATTTCTAAAGAAATAACTGTAAAAATCATATATTTTGTACCATATTTTTACATATAAAACACATTTATGTGCTACTCAAATTTAAAAACAAATAGGAACTAGGTAAAAAAACGTATACTATTTTTACTAAAAGTGATGTTTTAAGCATGCTATATATATAATTTTATTTGAATAAGGTAATAAAGTGATATAATTAGTCAAAAGTTTGCTACTGGTAGTGCCGAAAGAAAACATACAATTATATATGAAGATAGACATTCGAGGAAGAATGAGGTTGGGATAACATTGTTTAATTTTTTAGAATATAAACTATTAATGTCTCACCCTCAGAATAGCTAAAGAAGTTATTGGGGAGGTAACTCTATTTCTATTTATGTCATGTCTTTATATATTATAAAGTGAGAGGACGTACGTATGATTGATAACTTTTCGGTAAAACTTTTAAAAAATATAAAGATAAGTAGGCAAAAGGAATCGAATATAAAATTAATCTATTGGTTAAAAGGTTCAGGTGTGGTTAATTTGAACTTGGACAAATTTTAAATGAAGTCTAGAGATTTGATGTTTGTAATGTTAAATGACTTATACTCAATTGAAGGTGAAGAGGATTCTTTTGTAGTATTGATTGAAATAGCCTTTAAAGATTATTTAAAATTCGCCGATGATTATATTAGATTAAACGGTCATAAATTTTCATCAATTGAAAGAAGACAGTTAGAACCATTTATCATAAATTTACTTGAATTCGAAAGCCGTAAACCGCATATATTACATATTAAAGATAAATTGGTAAAACACTTATGCGTAGAGTTGGGTTATATTCAACGTAAACGTCGGGATAGTTATAAATTGGAAAATACGCTAATTGATGAAGTGCATGAATATATTATTGAACATCATGCTCAGAAAATTAATAGGCAAGAACTTGCAAATTCTCTGAATATGTCTGCAAAAGAAGTAAGCGAGGCTATAAAATACCATACGCCATATAATAATATTACTCAGTATATCAACGACGTGAGATTAAAATTATGTTTGGTGGACTTGTTAAAAACTAACGCGCTAATTCAAGATATTGCTTTCGACCATGAATTTAATCACTACCCACGATTCATTGCTTTATTTAATAACAAATATGGCGCAACGCCTGGGCAAATTAGGAAAAATAAGCAACTTATACATTATAATAGTTCAGAAACTATAGAAATTCCGTTTGATAAGGAAGCACAATTATTAATAGCTGAAGCTAAAAGTAATTATTATTAGGAAATAGAAGATAAAACATTTATACCTTGCGATAGCGATTAATAGTTTATAAAGTAAATCTTCTGCGGATGTTATGATGATTTAAGAAGAGTAATAAATTATTGTTGTATTGCTAGAGTGTGTTTTAATCAAAAAACTTCTGACCTAATAGTATAAGATAAAAACAGTTGAGTGTTATGTTGTTAAACAAAGCATTATTCATATTAGATAGTATTGACGCTCTCATCTTATTAATACTTATATGTGAAGATAATGATATCTAAAATGCTACAACACCAAAATGTCTATCTTTAAATCGATGCTTATAGTAAGCATCAAGTTAGGACATGAGGTGGCAAGTATTATGAATAAAAAGAACATTGAGACGCTTTTATTTTATTTGATGTTCACAAAAGTTATTAACGCAATATTAAAGTACACACATAACCTAAATCTTGAACATTTAATAATATTAAATGAAATTATTAATTATCACCAAGTTCAACATCAAGGTATCTATATGGAAGACTTAATTAAAAAAGTGGACTTATCTAAAAGAAATGTACGCTATCATTTAGAACAACTTTACCATTTAAAATGGATTATTAAATTGCGCGATGAGGTTGATCAAAGAAGAATATTAATTCTGCCCATTACGCGATATCAAGAAAAATTGCATATGTTATTTTGTGAAGTTGAAGAGTTGTTAAAAGTAAGATATCTCAATAAGTATGAAGAGTTTAATATTTTAGTAGAACTTCCTTATATTACTATTCTTTATCAAGCATTAAACCAAGTTAAATTAGTGGGAGATCGATTTGATTTAACGTTAGATGAGATATTTCTATTAGGTAAACTTACTACCCATCAAGAAGTAAGTTCTTTAAAAGCATTTCATTCCTTCTCACACCACGATTTGATTTGTATCAATTCAATTATTAATGGTTTATATCAAAAAGGATATATAATAAAATATAGAAAGCCAGAAGATGAACGTATGGTGTATATCAAATTATTAGATTCTCAACTTAATAAAACAGAAAGATTATTTGTGGAATGTTACAATGAATTTCAAGCGGAAATGAAATCAATTTTTATAACATAGATAATAAGGAGTATCAAAATATGATTTTAGATAATGTGAATCCTGATGATTTATTCCCAACCGAACAAAAAGGTCCATCTGTCTTAGGCATGATTGAGTACAGTGTACAGGGCCAAAGCGAATTTGAAGGCGCATTCGTTGCGACTTCAGAACGTTTAATCATGAACGTGGATATGAATGGTCAATTTTATTATAGAAATATTCCTTATAATGAAGTAGAAGATATTGAATATGATGGCCAAAACATTACATTTACTTTTAATATTGGCAGGGTGCCAATGAAACAGATTCAAACTGAAGATGTTAAAACTTTTGTTGAATATGTAGAATCAAAAATTAAATAATTTTATTTAAACTAGGATGTTTGTACAAGGTAATATATAACAACAAGCTTCCTAGTTTTTTATTTCATTTTCATTAGTATTGAACTTTAATTGATTAAGTATAATTTAGTCAGTGTGTTTTTATTATGTAATACCATTTTAAGTTAATAAAAACATTGAAATATTATACTTAAATATTATAAAATAAATTTTATAGCATTAGAAATCTTTAGTGAGTAGTAAATAGTACACGAACCTTGTAGCAACAAGACGTACATCGGAGGAGTGGTTTAGAATATGGGACAAATTAAAGATATCAATGATTTAGTTAACGCAACATTTCAAGTCAAGAAATTCTTCAAGGATACTAAAAAGAAATATAATTTAAATTATGAAGAGATTTACATTTTAAATTACATAGCTAGAAGTAAAACAAATGAAATAACTTCAAAAGAAATCGCAACGTATTCAGAGTTTAAACCTTATTACTTAACTAAAGCATTACAAAAATTAAAAGATTTACAATTATTATCAAAAAAGCGCAGTATTAGAGATGAAAGAATTGTTATTGTTTACGTTACTGATGAGCAACGTGAAAAAATTAATAAGTTGATTGCTGACCTTGAAAAATACATTAAATAATCAACTAGTAATCTGCTTATACCTAGTCTTAAGTTGAGAAATGAAAATTCTCTTAAACTTAAGACTTTTTTATTTGAACATCGGTATAATTGGCATTCTTTAACTTATTAATGTTGAGTGGTAAACTAAGAATAAATAACTAAGATAATGAATAGGTGATGTAAGTGATAGATTCATTTTTAATTAATAATAGTTTACAAAAAAAGTGGCTCGAGAAATTCAAAACAGTTGAAGATACTTTTAGAAAAAGAGCAGAATACAATGATTTAAATTCAACATTTCCATTTGAAAATATTGAATGGCTTGTTAAAGAAGGTTATAGTTTGTTAACGCTCCCGGTTGAATATGGAGGAGAAGGCGCTACTATTGAAGATATGGTAGTATTACAAAGTTACTTAGGGTCAATTGATGGAGCGACTGCACTTTCAATTGGCTGGCATTTAAGCGTGGTAGGACAATTATATGAGCAAAATATGTGGCAACAAGAGATGCTTGATCAATTTGCCGGAGAAATTAAAAAAGGTGCACTTGTTAATAGAGCGGTAAGCGAAGCGGACACAGGCAGTCCTACGCGCGGCGGGCGACCTGCAACACATGCTGTTAAAACGGAAAATGGTTATCAATTAAATGGGGTTAAAACATTTACTTCAATGAGCAAAGCACTTACACATTATATCGTGGCTGCTTATGTTGAGGAACTAGAAGAAGTAGGTTTCTTCTTGGTGCCTCGGGAATTTAAAGGTGTAGAGATAGCTGATAATTGGAATATGATCGGCATGAGAGCCACAGAAAGCCATGATTTAGTATTAAATGACGTGATAGTACCTTATGAATATTTCGTAGAAGGAAGACGTAAGCCTCAACCTAACGGATGGATATTACACATACCAAGTACGTATTTAGGTATAGCGCAGGCAGCAAGAGATTATGCAGTTGAATTTGCTAAAAGCTATGGTCCAAATAGTATTGAAGGAACCATTGCCAATCTTCCGACTGTGCAACAAAATGTTGGTAAAATGGAGTCGTTATTACTTTCAGCTCGACATTTCTTGTGGAGCACTGCTAAAGGCTATCAAACTATTGAAGATAATCCTAACGTTTGGAATGAGACCGCAGCTAGTAAAATCCTTGTGATGAATCAGGGGTTAGAAGTTGTAGATTTAGCTATGCGAATTGTTGGAGCAAAAAGTTTAGAAATGGAACGTCCACTACAACGATACTATCGTGATATGCGTGCTGGTTTACACAACCCTCCAATGGAAGATGCTGCTTACACTAATATTGCGAAGTCGGTATTAGACCTATTTTAAACATAATAACCAAAAATATTGAACTTCATTAATTAGCCTCATTTGATTATTATTGCGAGGCTAATTTTTTATTTTTCAAATATATAAAAATTCTATTGTAAATATCAATTATCTCATGTATAATTTTGATGAAATTGATAATCGTTTTCAATAGGAGGATGTTATGAAAAAGTTAATTTTTCCATTAATTGCTTTAATCATTGTGTTAGCTGCATGTGGCAATAATGGTAGTTCAGGTGATTCAAATAAATCAGATTCAAAAGAAGAAACAAAGTCATATAAATTAGATAGTGGTAAGTCAATTAAAATTCCTAAAGATCCTCAACGTATTGCTGTAGTAGCACCTACGTTTGCAGGTGGTTTACATAAATTAGGCGCTAACATCGTAGCGGTTAATAAACAAGTCGATCAAAGCCCAATCTTAAAAGATAAATTTAAAGATACTACTAAAATTGGTGACGAAGACGTAGAAAAAGTAACTAAGAAAAAACCAGATTTAATTATCGTTTATTCTACTGATAAAAATATTAAAAAATACCAAAAAATTGCACCAACAATTGTTGTGGATTACGGTAAACATAAATACTTAGAACAACAAGAAATGTTAGGTAAAATTTTAGGTAAAGAAGACGAAGTTAAAAAATGGGAAGAAAAATGGAAAAAACAAGCTGAAAAAGACGGCAAAGAAATCAAAAATGCCATCGGTAAAGATTCAACTGTATCAATCTTTGACGAATTCGATAAAAAATTATACACATACGGCGATAACTGGGGCCGTGGTGGAGAAGTTTTATATCAAGCATTCGGTTTAAATATGCCTAAAGGCCAACAAGATTTAGTTAAAAAAGAAGGTTGGGCTGAAGTAAGTCAAGAAAAAGTAGATGACGTAGCTGGTGATTACATCGTATCAACTGGTGAAGGCAAATCTAAACCAAGTTATGAAACAACTAATATTTGGAAAAATTTACCAGCAGTTAAAGATGGTCATGTAGTTGAAGTTAAAGCTGAAACATACTGGTACAATGATCCTTATACACTTGACTTCATGAGAAAAGACTTAAAAGACAAATTAATTAAAGCTAGTAAATAATTAGGTAGAATTTAAAACGAATATCAATTTTGATACGCTATTGAGCTATGATTATGTACAATGTAATCATAGCTCTTTTTATATCATGTTTTTGAGAATACATATAGGAGGATAAACAATGAAGAAAGTTTATTTTAATCACGACGGTGGAGTGGATGATTTAGTTTCACTCTTTTTACTATTACATATGGAAGATATTGAATTGGTTGGAGTGAGTACAATTGGTGCCGATTGTTATGTCGAGCCTTCAGTCAGTGCATCTAGTAAAATTATTAACCGTTTCTCAAGTTTGTCACTTAAGGTGGCCGCATCACGTGAACGTGGGAGAAATCCTTTTCCTAAAGAATGGAGAATGCATGCTTTCTTTATGGACGCCCTACCTATCTTAAATGAACCCACAACGAATCGTCAGTCTACCATTAGCCAATTGGAAGCTTATGAAGATATTATTAAAGTTTTAACCGAAAGTGATGAGAAAGTCACTTTATTATTTACTGGTCCACTTACAGATTTAGCTAAAGCACTTACAATAGACCCTAGCATTACACAAAATATTCATAAACTTGTGTGGATGGGTGGCACATTTTTGGAAAAAGGTAATGTAGAAGAACCAGAACATGCTGGTACAGCTGAATGGAATGCCTTTTGGGATCCAGAAGCAGTAAAAATAGTATTTGATAGTGCACTAGAGATTGAAGTGATTGCCTTAGAAAGTACGAATCAAGTGCCACTAACCCTAGATATTCGCCAAATGTGGGCAGACGAACGTCAATACATAGGGGTAGATTTCCTAGGCGTAAGCTATGCCGCTGTACCTCCACTTACTCATTTCGTAACTAATTCTACATATTTCTTATGGGACGTGCTCACTACAGCATATGTAGGTAAGCCTGAATTAGTGCAATCTATTCAACTGAATGTAGATGTTGAAAGTGATGGTCCAAGTCAAGGACGTACATTTATTAAAGCAGATGGTCGACCAATCAATGTAGTTAATGGTGTAAACAGAGATAATTTCTTCCGTTATATCACAGATTTGGCTAAGAAAGTTAAATCTTAAATTAAATGTAAACTTTTTATTCACGTAAGTTTACAATAGTGGTATAATCATTTTCGTAGAAGGAGGATACAACATGAGTACAAGAAATTTAGTTTATACTGCATTGATGACAGCGATTATTTGTGTTTTAGGTTTGGTGCCGAGTATTCCATTACCTATCATGCCCGTACCGATTGTTTTACAAAATATTGGTATTTTTCTAGCGGGTATTATCCTAGGAAGAAAATATGGTGCGCTAAGTGTCATAGTATTCTTATTATTAGCGGCTACTGGTTTACCTGTCTTATCAGGTGGACGTGGAGGAATTGGAGTATTTGCAGGACCTTCAGCTGGCTTCCTATTCTTATATCCTGTAGTAGCTTATCTCATTGGATTAGTTAGAGATCGTTATCTTGATAGAATCAACTTTACAATTTTATTTGTAGCAACATTAGTCGTTGGTATTTTGCTATTAGACGTTGTTGGTACAATTATTATGGGCTTCATTATACATATACCTGTAAGTAAAGCTATTGTTTTATCATTAACATTCATGCCTGGCGATATTGTTAAAGGCATTATTGCTAGTTTAATAGGCGCAACAATGTTAAACCACTCTCGCTTTAAAAATTTGATACAATAAAGTTATTAAATTTTAAATAGCCAGGGGGATAATCGCATGGCTGGTATCTCAATCCATAATATTTATCAAGAAGGACATTTGTACTCAGAAGATGAGAGAAAAATAATTTATCTTACTTCTTCTGAGCCATTAAAATACGACACTAATAAGTGGGTCTATAAAAAGGTTCCTGCCATAGCACAATGGTATGAAGATATAACTCAACAGTTACTATTGCATCAACAACAACATTCTAACCATTTAGCGTTTACTTTTCCTGAAAATGAAAGCCTCGATGAAACGTGGCTTAAATTATTTAAAGATGAAGGATTTCAATTGGGGGTATTAGAATTTTACATCATAGAAGGGGTTCAACTAGCTACACTACCTAAAAGAGAAGAAATAGTCATTAAAGTAGTAAATGAGCAGAATATAGAAGATTATTTAAATATCTATTATTCATTTGCACTTCCTTATGGAGAGGAATTTGCCATAGAGAGCGTTAACGTAGCGAGACAAAGTATACTAAGTAAGGAAGACGTTACACTTAAGTTACTTGCTTATTTGAATAATAAAGCAGTAGGGACAGTAGATGTTATAGAAACAGAAAATACAGTTGAGATTGATAGTTTTGGCGTGCTTGAGACTTATCAACATCAAGGGATTGGCACAACTATGCAATCTTATGTCGGGAAGCTAGCTGGACAACGTCCAGTCATTCTTGTAGCAGATGGTGAAGATACTGCCAAAGATATGTATCTAAAACAAGGGTATACATATCAAAGTTTTATCTACCAAATTGTAAAAGAAAATATTATATAAATGATAAAAGTGTCTGGGAGTTCAATCCCAAAACAATAGCGTAGAGGTGATTCAATCACGAATCATCTCTACGCTTCTCTTTTCATCAAAACTACGTTAATTACATGTGATTTTACATTAAAATACTTTAAAAAAATAAGACACTTTCGTTTAATTTAATAAATACCACTAAACTAAATTAACGAGTTGTCTTATGTATGAAAATTATAATCCGACTTAACTTACGCTATCAATAGAAGCTTGTATTTAAATTTCTACCACTGATAGATGCTTTTAAGTGAATAGATTTTTAAATATTTTAAATATACTACTAAAAAAATCAGGGATTGATAATAAAAAATTAATCTTTCCTTCATGGTTTTTCTTTTTTCTCATGGTTTTACCTTCACTCCCTAGATTTCAGTCTCGCTCCCTTTTATACGTTCGGGATGGCTATAAACATTAAAGTTACCATCACGAATAAAACCTATTGCAGTGATGTTCAAATCATTCGCAAGCGTAATCGCTAAGGTAGTAGGGGCTGATTTAGATAGAATCACACCCACGCCAATTTTAGCTGCTTTAAGTAATATTTCAGATGAAATTCGACCACTAAATATTAAAACTTTATTCCGCACAGGGATATGACGTTGAATACAAAAACCATACAATTTATCTAACGCATTATGGCGACCTATATCTTGTCTGTGTTCGAAAAATTCATCACCATCACTAATCGCAGCATTGTGCAAACCACCTGTTTGTTTAAACAATTTGCTAGCACTTTGTAGGCCAGTCATCATATTAAGAACTTGTCTCGGCGTTAACGTAATCTTTGACATCGACGTTTTAGCAATCGCTGCATCATTATGAAAGTAAAATTCACGGCTTTTCCCACAACAAGATGCAATCATGCGTTTTGTAGAGTATTCAAATCGATCTCCTAAATCTTTTGTTAACTCCACATGCGCAAACCCCTTACTATCATCAATCTGTATGGATTTTATTTCTTCTTTTTTGAAAATAGCCCCCTCAGAAGCTAAAAAACCAATAACTAGTTCTTCCATATGTGTTGGGCTACATATGACAGTAGCAAATTCTTTACCATTGACCATTATCGTTAATGGGAATTCAGTTACATAGCTATCTTCAGTTTCAAACAATT
>NZ_PPRG01000086.1 GCF_002902625.1 Staphylococcus devriesei | reverse complement strand
CGGCTACGTATCGTTGCCTTGGTAAGCCGTTACCTTACCAACTAGCTAATACGGCGCGGATCCATCTATAAGTGATAGCAAAACCATCTTTCACTATCGAACCATGCGGTTCGAAATATTATCCGGTATTAGCTCCGGTTTCCCGAAGTTATCCCAGTCTTATAGGTAGGTTACCCACGTGTTACTCACCCGTCCGCCGCTAACGTCAAAGGAGCAAGCTCCTTATCTGTTCGCTCGACTTGCATGTATTAGGCACGCCGCCAGCGTTCATCCTGAGCCAGGATCAAACTCTCCATAAAAATTTATGATGTTTGATTAGCTCATAATACTAAATAA
>NZ_PPRG01000085.1 GCF_002902625.1 Staphylococcus devriesei | reverse complement strand
TTATCAAATTTAGCAGTAATTTATTAACTATTTTCTTTAAATATATCAAATTTTGAGTATCAATAGGAGAAAATTTATTAAAAATAGAATTTTGACGAGAATCATGCTAATGAATAATATAGAGATAGAAGGAGGTGAGATATGCTAAATAAGATAGTCATAGTTGGCTGTATGACCAAAGACGCACAAATTTACGATAAAGAGGAGGTGAAAATCGCTACCTTCAGTGTTGCTACTGAACGTAATTATAAAGATGAAAATAATGAAATAGCTTGTGATTATATTTTTTGTAAAGCATTCGGCAAAACAGCTAGTAATATTGAAAAATATACTAGTCAAGGATCACTTGTAGGTATAACAGGACAAATGCGCTCCCGCAAATATGAAAAAGACGGACAAACTCACTTTGTAACGGAATTATACGTTGAAACTATTAAATTTATGTCTCCCCAATCTAAGAATAATGAATTACTTACTTCCCTCACATACGACGAAGACACTTATCCCTTAAATAATCTTGAGATAACTAATATCAATTAAATTTCTATATTTAACTCGAATTCTATCTATTCTATATATAACATCTTTCAATTATACTCAGAACCTCTCTTATTTATTCCCAACTTGGTAAGGGGGGTTCGTAATTATTGTTTAATTATCTGAAAGATTTCAATAGTATTACATAACAAACATATAATATTTTTTCTTGAACACTGTCATGAAAGTTTTAAATTAATGAATTCAATTAATTTGTACCATTATTCAATGTAATTTATATGTAAAAAAGAGCTCTCTTTTTTTATTTCACTGTAACCTACACTGGAGCTATGGATGTTAAAGTGTAACTTGTAAAATAATTTATGAACAAATTACGTAGGAGGATTTTTATACTATGAAAAAGACTATTATTGCTTCATCATTAGCAGTAGGCTTAGGAGTAGTAGCTGGTAACGCAGGTCAAGCTGATGCGAGTGAATCTCAAATTAACAAGGCAGAGTTAGCACAATTAGCAGAATCAAATGATCAATCATTAAATCAAGGTCCTATCCAAGAGGGCGCATATGATTATCAATTCAACTTAAATGGTAAATCTTATCATTTCTGGTCAGATGGCACTTATTTCCAATGGGAATATCATCCATCTAATGGTGCAACAGTAGATAACACTGCTCAACAACAAGCATCAACTCAAGCAACTGGACAACAAGCTAGCGCACAAGAAACATCTTCTTACAATCAAGAAGCACCACAACAAACTAGTAACCAACAACAATCAAATACAACTCAACCAACACAAACACAACAAGCACCACAAACTGAGCAAACTCAACAACCACAACAATCTACTTCAAACAGTAGTCAATCAAGTAGCGAAGCTTCAAGTGGTTCATCAGTAAATGTTAATAGTCATTTACAACAAATTGCTCAACGTGAATCAGGTGGAGACATCAAGGCTGTTAACCCAAGTTCAGGTGCAGCAGGTAAATATCAATTCTTACAATCTACATGGGACTCAGTAGCACCTGCTGAATATAAAGGTGTATCTCCAACACAAGCTCCTGAACATGTTCAAGATGCTGCAGCTGTTAAATTATACAATACTGCTGGCGCATCTCAATGGGTGACTGCATAATTTAAATATATAATATATTTTAGCTAAGGCATCTTTTAAAGGTGTCTTGGCTTTTTTATTTGCTAATTAATTGCCAATTTGATATTGTGAAAGAAATAATAAAAGCTACTAGGGGAGCCTTATTTATGGCTGAGATGAATGATTCAGACCCTTATAACCTGACTTGGTTAGTACCAACGTAGGAAAGTAGTGATGTGAACGTTTCATTCATATTCTAAGAGTGAAAGCTACATTTCTACGTTGAAATGTAGCTTTTTACTTTTAAGGAGGAAATGAAATGACTTTTTCAACTGAGTTAAAAGAAGCTTCACAACCTATTATTGAGAAAATTTATAATGATGGGTTTATCCAAGATTTATTAAAAGGTAGTTTATCAAATCAAGCGGTACGTCAATATCTACGCGCTGACGCTTCGTATTTAAAAGAGTTTACTAATTTATATGCACTTTTAATACCTAAGGCACCAACTATGAAAGATGTTAAATTCTTAGTTGAACAAATCGAATTTATGTTGGATGGCGAAGTAGAAGCACATGAAATTTTAGCTGATTATATTAATGAACCTTATGAAGAAATTGTTAAAGAGAAAGTTTGGCCTCCAAGTGGTGACCATTATATTAAGCATATGTATTATCATGCGTATGCACATGAAAATGCAGCGTATACAATAGCAGCTATGGCTCCATGTCCATATGTGTATGAAGTTGTGGCTAAAATGGCATTAGAAGATAATAATTTAAATAGAGATGCAATCACAGCTAAGTGGTTTGATTTTTATAGTACTGAAATGCGTCCACTTATTGAAGTGTTTGACCGTTTATTAGATGAACTAACTGAAAATTGTACTGAACAAGAAAAAGCGGACATTAAAGAAAGCTTCTTACAAAGTACAATTCACGAACGTAATTTCTTCAACATGGCTTATATTGATGAACAATGGAACTTTGGAGGGGCTAACCATGAATAAACCTAAGATTGCTTTAACTATCGCAGGTACAGATCCAACGGGTGGAGCAGGAGTAATGGCGGACTTAAAATCATTCCATGCATGTGGTGTATATGGAATGGCAGCTATTACGAGTATAGTAGCTCAAAATACAAAGGGCGTTCAGCATATTCATAATCTTGAAACAAGCTGGGTAAAAGAGCAACTTGAAAGCGTCTTTGATGACGAGTTACCACATGCAATTAAAACGGGTATGATTGCTACAAAAGAAACAATGGAATTAATTCAAGGATTTTTAAAAGAACATTCAGATATCCCGTATGTTATTGATCCAGTAATGCTAGCTAAAAGTGGTGATTCATTAATGGATGATGATACTAAAACACATTTACAAAATACATTGTTACCTTTAGCTGATGTTGTTACGCCTAATATACCGGAAGCTGAAGAAATAACAGGCTTAAAAATTGATACTGAAGAAAATATATACAAAGCTGGAAATATCTTTATTAATGAGATTGGTAGTAAGGGCGTCGTAATTAAAGGTGGCCATTCTGCTGATTTAAATAATGCTAAAGACTTTTTATTCACTAAAGATGGTGTTTATACCTTTGAAGATCAACGTTTTGATACAAAACATACGCATGGTACAGGTTGTACATTTTCAGCAGTCATCACTGCAGAACTTGCGAAAGGTAAAACAATTTATGATGCAGTGAAAAAAGCTAAAGACTTTATTTCAATGAGTATTCAATATACCCCTGAGATTGGTCAAGGACGTGGCCCTGTAAACCATTTCGCTTATATGAAGAAAGTAGGATTAGATGATGAATAATTTAGAAAAATTAAGACAAAATAATCCATTAGTTGTATGTTATACAAATGATGTCGTTAAAAACTTTACTGCAAATGGTTTACTTAGCATCGGTGCTAGTCCTGCTATGAGTGAAGCACCTGAGGAAGCCGAAGAATTTTACAAGGTAGCGAGTGCGTTATTAATTAATATAGGCACCTTAACTAAAGCAAATGAAGAAGATATAATTGAAATTGGTAAAATTGCTAATAAACAAGGTACACCTATCGTTTTTGATCCTGTAGCAGTCGGTGCTTCAACTTATCGCAAAACATTCTGCCAAAGATTTTTAACGGAAGTAGAAGTCTCAGTTATTAAAGGGAATGCTTCTGAAATTCTTACATTAGTTGATACAAATACAACTATGAAAGGTACAGACGGTGATACTAACCTTGACCCAGTATCTATTGCAAAGAAAGCCTATGAGAAATTAAATACCGCTATCGTTTTAACAGGTAAAGAAGATGTGATTGTTCAAGATAATAAAGTAGTTAAATTATCTAACGGGTCGCCTTTATTAGCTAAAATTACAGGAGCAGGATGTTTATTAGGCGGTATAGTGGCAGGTTTCTTATTTAGAGAAACGCATCCATCAATACAGGTCTTGGAAGAAGCGGTAAGTTTCTATAATATTGCTGCTGAAATTGCTGAAAATGATGATCAAGTTAAAGGGCCAGGCATATTTTTGCCACAATTGCTTGATCAAATGTATTTAATGAATTATGAAACATATGAACGTGATGTTAAACGTGAAGAGGTAGATTAATATGTTTAAAGCGACAGATTTAAATGTCTATTTTATTTGTGGAACTCAAGATATACATCAAGGTTCTGACATTAAAAATATTTTAAAACAAGCACTAGAGGCTGGAATTACGTTATTTCAATTTCGTGAAAAAGGTCCAGAATCATTAAAAGGAGAGGCTAAAGAGGCGTTAGCTAGAGAGTTATTAGCATTATGTCATGAGTACAATGTTCCTTTTTTAGTTAACGATGATGTTGAGTTAGCATTGAAAATTGATGCCGATGGAATTCATGTAGGACAGGACGATGAAGAAGTAATCTCATTTATAAATGATTTTAAGGATAAAATTATCGGATTGAGTGTAGGAAACGAAAAAGAATATCAAGATTCAGATTTAACACATGTTGATTATATAGGTGTAGGACCAATGTACTCTACACTCTCTAAGGCAGATGCTAGTGCACCGGTAGGCCCCGAAATGATTAGCACTTTAAAACATACTAACCCTTCCTTACCAATGGTAGCTATTGGTGGTATTAACGAAGATAACATTGAGCCTATTGCCCAAGCAGGTGCTGATGGCGTATCTGTAATTTCAGCGATTGCACATAGTCATAATATTGACAAGACTGTTACTAAATTACAAAGTTATTTCAAATAAATGATAGTTTTTTTCTTTTTTTGTTTTCTAGTACACTATGATTATGATAAAATAAGCTCTATGTGAATATATCAATAGAGGTGTAAAAATGAAGAAGAAAGCGTTACTACCTTTGTTATTAGGGGTAATGGTCTTTTTAGCCGGGTGTGATTATTCTAAATCTAGTAATAGAGATGGATTTTTCTACAACACATTCGTTGAACCAATGTCTAAAGTACTACATTGGTTAGGCCATTCAGTTTTTAATGATGATTATGGTATTGCAATCATTATATTAGTCTTAGTCATTCGTATTGTGTTACTACCTTTCATGCTTTCAAACTATAAAAATAGTCATATGATGCGTGAGAAGATGAAAGTTGCTAAACCAGAAGTTGATGGTGTACAAGAAAAAGTTAAACGTGCACGTACTCAAGAAGAAAAAATGGCAGCTAATCAAGAAATGATGGAAGTTTATAAAAAGTACGATATTAATCCTATGAAGAGTGCTTTAGGTTGTTTACCAGTACTTATTCAAATGCCAGTCGTTATGGGGTTATATTTCGTATTACGTTATCGTATTGGTGGCGGAATTTCTGAACATCCGCATTTCTTATGGTTCAATTTAGTACATCCTGATATTTGGATTACAATTATTGCCGGTGTACTTTACTTTATTCAAGCATGGGTTTCAAGTAAACAAATGCCACAAGAACAGCGTCAAATGACATATATGATGATGATCGTTTCACCAATCATGATTATTTGGATTTCGCTAAGTTCAGCTTCAGCGTTAGGTTTATACTGGTCAGTCAGTGCAGCATTCTTAATTGTACAAACATACTTCGCTAATATGTACTATGAAAAAGTAGCTAAAAGAGAAGTTGCACCAATGCTTGAAAAATTTGAGAAGAATAAAGACTCAAATTCTAAAGGTAAAAATACTCAAGTAGTTTCTAAAAATAATAAAAAGAAAAAATAGAAAATAAATTTACTTCTGTATATAAAAAGCATCGATATCCTTTAATGGTATCGATGCTTTTTGACTATTTATAAATGCCATTCAGAGTAAAATTGAGTTAAAAACTGTTTCATAAAGTCGTGCCGTTCTTGGGCAAGTTTGTGACCAGTAGAAGTATGCATTAAATCTTTTAATTTAAGTAACTTATCATAAAAATGTCGAATTGCAGAAGGGGGCAATGTTACTATATCTTCTAGATTAGGAGGGCTAGAATAAGGTGATTCTGTCCACATTGGTTCATTAAAATGACCAGCAAATTGGAAGGTTCTTGCGATACCTATAGCACCAAGTGCATCTAAACGATCAGCATCTCTAACTATTTGGCCTTCAATTGTTAATTTTACGTTATTATTGGTCCCCTGCCGATAACTTAAATTTTCAATAATAAATAAAATATGCTGTTGATCATCTTTAGACAATTCAATCGTATTAAGAAAAGTTTTTAATCGATTTAAAGATTGTTCTTTATTTGTTAATTTATCATCGATGACGTCGTGCAAGAGAGCTGAGAGAATAATAATTAATTCGTTGCCTTGTTGTTCTGATTGGTATATGATGCGTGCAAGGGATGTCACACGTTCTACATGTGCTATGTCATGACCAGAATAGTCATTTTCATGAAAATGATACATATAATCTTGTGCTAACTTTATTTGTTGAGATTGTTCCATAATATACTCCTTTATAAAATTAAAAATGAAGACAAAATGACATATGGAGCAGGATAGAAATCAATAATTTCAAAGATTTCATAGTCCTGCTCCAGAGCATAAACAGTATATAGTTAAGTCTTATCTCAATATATTATAAAATAGGCGATAATAATTGAGAAATACCTTCTTTAAACTTCACCCATGTACTACGCTGATTATATAATTCTTGGGTTAAGCGATAAGATACTTTCATATCATCTATAAAGGCTTGCTTAAGTTGCCAGGCAATGTCTTCATCATATATAAAAGCATTAACTTCAAAGTTAAGAGTAAAACTACGATTGTCCATATTAGTAGTTCCCACCGTAGCAATTTCATCATCAATGATTAACGTCTTAGAATGGAGAAAGCCATTATCATATTTATAAATTTTTACTCCAGCCTCTAATAAAGAAGCGGCGTTTTTTAATGTAGCCCAATATACAAAAGGATGGTCTGGCATGTTAGGAATCATTAAGTTAACTTCTACGCCACCCAAAGCTGCAATCTTAATAGCATCTAAAAAGGCTTGATCTGGAATAAAATAGGGTGATTGTATGTAAATTGAATGTTTGGCAGATGAAATCATCTTTAAATAACCGTATTTAATTTGTTCCCATTCTTCATCAGGACCACTTGAAGCGATTTGAACGCCAATCGTGCCACCTGAATCAACATCGGGGAAATAGCGCTCGTTGTATTCGATAAAGTCACGACTAGATTGGGAATTCCAATCTAAAATAAATCTAAGTTCTAAAGCATTTACTGAGTCACCTTCAAGACGTAAATGGGTATCGCGCCAGTAGCCAAATTTTTTATCCTGACCAAGATACTCATCTCCTACGTTAAACCCACCAACATATCCAATTTTGCCATCTATAATAACAATCTTTCTATGGTTACGGTTATTCATTCGTAGGTTTATAAGTGGGAGTTTAGATGGGAAGAAGGATTCGACATGCGCACCTTTTTCACGAAATCGTTTTAAGTCTTTCTTTCTTAGCAACCTAGACCCCATATCATCGTAAAGCATTTTAACTTCAAGGCCTTCATCTAATTTCTTCTCTAAAGCTGCAAGAATTCGACGTCCAAGATTATCACTTTTAAAAATGTAATACTGGATATGTATATAATCTTGCGCGTTTTTAATGTCTTCAATTAATGAATTGAATTTTGCATTTCCATCTGTAAATATTTTAATATTATTATCTGTTGTTAAAAAAGCAGCATTATTAAATAATAGCATACGAACCATTTCTTTAAACTTAACTATTTGATGATTACCTTTAGAGAAATCATCACTTTCTAATGCTTCAATTTGTTCATCAACTATCATTTCAAGTCCTTTACAATCTTCTTTTTTTAATTTGAAAATTTGATCGCGTTGAATTTGGCGTCCAAGAAGTAGGTATAGCATGAAACCTATAACTGGAAGAAACACTAAAACTAATAGCCATGCCCAAATTGAACCTGCACTACGACGTTCCATAAATATAATGACAAACGCAAAAATTAAGTTTAATAGAAAGGCAACAATTAATATGATATTAATTAATAATGATGAATGTGAAAATGATAAGGAATATAAATCTATCATATAATGCCTCCTACTTTATATAAAATTCTTGCATGTAAAAAGAAACTCTAAATTAATACTTAAATATAATTGTATCATGGTAAATAAGAAATAGCATGACCATTTTCACAGATTATAAGCATCTGTGATTGACGGATGTAGAGGGAAATTATACCATTAAGTAGAGTGAAAGAAAGGGTGACCACCTTGGAAAATCAAGATAACGCACATCATTCTGAACAGACAAAAATTAATTTAAAATCAAGATTAAATCGTATTGAAGGTCAAGTTAGAGCAATTAATAGAATGATAGAAGAAGATGTTTATTGTGATGATGTTTTAACACAAATTAGGGCAACACGTTCTGCATTAAATAGTGTGGCAACAAAATTATTAGACCATCATATGAAAAGTTGTATTATGGAAAAAGTAAATCATGGTGCTCAAGAAGAGGCGATGGAAGAATTATTAGTGACTTTTCAAAAGTTAATGAAAGATTAGAGGTAAGTAATAATGACAGTTAGTAAAGTGAGAATCGATGGACTTGAAACGCAACAACAATTAGATGCATTAAAACAACGATTGTTAAAAATGATTGGCGTAAGCAACGTAGAGATAGATTTAGAACTACAACAAGTAAGTATTGAATTTGAAACACCAACCAATTTAAATAGTATAGAAAAAGAAATTTATGATGATGGTTATAAAGTATTAAATTAAAAATCAAAATTTATTTTTAAAATGTGTAGTAAATGTATTTTAATTAGGGTAGTATATCCATGAAAGTCAAAAAACGAGGTGATTACTATGAGTAAACAGGATAAGTTACAAAATGTAGTCAAATTATTATCGTCTTTAGGTGTAAATATTAAAAAAACAAAATCTCGTTTAGACATTATTAACACTTTGCCCGCATCAGCGCCAGCTCGTCCAGAAGTTAAATAACCTCATCATAATATTAAGATAATGTTATTTAAAGGAACGAAATAAGCATGAGTGATAAGACTGACACATTTATCATTTTTGTTCTTCGACATCGATTTGCGGTATACTAAAGCAATAATTTTTCAAACAAAAACAGGCTACTAAATTCTTAAATATGAGAATTTAGTAGCCTGAATTTATATTGTAAAAGTTATTTATCTTTTATTGGCATGGTTTGACGTTGATGGAAATGTATGGATAAAATCACACCTATACCGAC
>NZ_PPRG01000084.1 GCF_002902625.1 Staphylococcus devriesei | reverse complement strand
TTATTATACATATATTTGAATTAATATACAATAAAATTTTATAAAAAAGACAGCGAAACAGAAAATCAATATTATTTCAAAGATTTTATAGTTTCGCTTTCTCAAAGTTAATTAAAGATTTAAAAAGAATATTTCAAATACATCCTCATTTAGTCACTTATTGTCATAAAAAAAACCGAGCCATTTTTATTAATGACTCAGTTTTCTTAGTAAGCAGTTATTGTTTTGGTATTTCAAATCTGTAAATATCATCACTGTAGAGTGGTATAATCTTCTTACATATTTCATGTATAATAAATGCACTAACAAACGGGATTATTAAATAGCCGAATAGTAACAGTACAATATTCATGACAGCATCTCCAGGCATTCTATTAAATGCATTAATTGGACCAACTAATCCAGTATAACCAAAACCTGCTGAAAGTGGCGTACCTTTTATGCCAATTACATACGTCAATATACCAGATACGATACCATTTAAAGTTAATGGTACAGCAATGATTAAATGCTTTAAGTATACTGGTATCATCATTTTTGCTGCTCCAATCAATAATACTATATTTACGCCTAGAGAATTAACACGAAGAGATCCAAAGAAAAACGTAACGCACGCTGCAACAATTCCCATATTTGCAGCACCACTACCTAGCCCAGTAAGACTTATAGCAGTAGCTATAGCAACTAGAGATATAGGCGTAACCATTAAGAGTGAGAACGCTACACTAATCAGTATAGACATGAGCAATGGATTAAGTTCCGTAAATGAGTTAATCATGTGTCCTAACGCTTTAGTTATAGTTTGCACGTAAGGTAATAGTAATAAGCCGATTAATCCGCTGACTACAGGTATTAATACTGGTAAAATAATCATTTCTAGTGAACCAAGTTTACCTTGCAATAAGATATATAATGCGCACGCAATAATTATTACCAAAATAACATTGATAATATCTCCTATGCCCTTTAACACGATTCCATTTGAAGTGACCTGAAGCGCTCCAGAACCTAACATAGCAGACACCCCAACCATACAAGCACCTGCGCCATTAAATTTTAATTGATGTGCAGCTAAAACACCTATAATAAACGCCATAAATGATTGAATAATTGTAACGAGCTGATAAATAAGTTCTAAAGTATGATGATTATGCATAAACAGTTTCAAGAACTCACCTAATAATGCATTAGGTAATAAAGCAATAACCACCCCTGCGCCAACAGCATTAAGAATATTACTAAAAAAATATTTTAAATTCATACGTTGTTTAGTCATAGTAGCCTCCGTTCTTAAACATTAGATTTATATTAGTATATTATTTTGTTATAAACAATATAAATTGAATACTTTTTATCAAATTTTAAAGTTTGCGTCAAAAATTTGTAATTTTATCTAGCTATTTAAATATAAATTAGTTAAATATTTTACCGATAATCGATAGTTGCATGTTACTTCTAACACTTTGTCATAAGTAAAAGTAATTATAAATTTAAACCCCACTATTCATACACAATTGATTACCTTTGTGAGTGAGTTTATCAGCCCGATTTGACAGAGAGCGCAATGTTTCGTGAATTATTCTCTGCAATCGAATCCATCAAGCTGATTTTACATAGAGGTATTTAACATAGAGGTATTTAACATAGAGCATAAAAAAGAGCAAGAAAATTGAATTAACAACTTTCTTACTCTTACGTTTATTCATATACCGGCGGTCGGGATCGAACCGACACTCCAATAAAGGAACGGGATTTTGAGTCCCGCGCGTCTGCCAATTCCGCCACGCCGGCTCAATATAGATAAATAAAAAACTTCCACTTGGAAGCAAAATATGGAGCGGAAGATAGGACTTACACCTATATCTCGTTCCGGGAAGGAACGTGTTTTAAGAGTTAAACTACTCCCGCGTGTATTAAATTATGGAGCGGAAGATAGGATTTGCACCTATATCTCATTCCGGGAAGGAATGTATTCTAAGAGTTGAAATACTCCCGCATATATTAAATTATGGAGCGGAAGATAGGACTTACACCTATATCTCATTCCGGGAAGGAATGTGTTCTAAAAGTTGAACTACTCCCGCGTAGTACATGGAGGCGGCAACCGGATTTGAACCGGTGATAAAGGTTTTGCAGACCTCTGCCTTACCACTTGGCTATGCCGCCAATAACTGGGCTAGCTGGATTCGAACCAGCGCGTGACGGAGTCAAAGTCCGTTGCCTTACCGCTTGGCTATAGCCCATTAATAAAATTAAGGGCGGTTGAAGGGAATCGAACCCTCGAGTGTCGGAACCACAATCCGATGCGTTAACCACTTCGCCACAACCGCCATGGCAGGGACAGTAGGAATCGAACCCACATCAAAGGTTTTGGAGACCTCTATTCTACCGTTGAACTATGTCCCTATAAAAAATAGATGGTGGAGGGGGGCAGATTCGAACTGCCGAACCCGAAGGAGCGGATTTACAGTCCGCCGCGTTTAGCCACTTCGCTACCCCTCCGTGAGATGGTGCCGGCCAGAGGACTTGAACCCCCAACCTACTGATTACAAGTCAGTTGCTCTACCAATTGAGCTAGGCCGGCAACATGAAATGGTTCAGGACAGAGTCGAACTGCCGACACATGGAGCTTCAATCCATTGCTCTACCAACTGAGCTACTGAACCACAATAATAAGTAATGGCGGTCTCGACGGGAATCGAACCCGCGATCTCCTGCGTGACAGGCAGGCGTGTTAACCGCTACACTACGAGACCTAAAAAGAATAATTGCGGGAGGCGGATTTGAACCACCGACCTTCGGGTTATGAGCCCGACGAGCTACCGAACTGCTCCATCCCGCGATAATAATAAATGGCGGAGGAAGAGGGATTCGAACCCCCGCGGCCCGTTAAGGCCCTGTCGGTTTTCAAGACCGATCCCTTCAGCCGGACTTGGG
>NZ_PPRG01000083.1 GCF_002902625.1 Staphylococcus devriesei | reverse complement strand
GTTCAAGGATATCTGTTGTTCTTCCAAAATCTCGCCAATCTTCTGATAATCCTGTCTCGTCGGCTCGATTTGGTTTGGTACGTTCGAGTTTGTCTTTTCGTTGTTGTTGTTTAGTTCTCTTTTCAAATTCAATTTCTAACGCCTCCTTATCGTAATCTTGGCCCAGTGTTTTACCACGCACCCATTTATTAACGTTCTCAGGCTTATATGAGACATTCTTACCTCTCACCTTAAATGAGATACCTTTTTCTTCTAAATGCTCTGAAAAGCGCTTAAAATTGCTTGTATGAGCTTTTGCATTTTCAATTTCTTCACGTAACTCATCTTTCCAAGAGGTTTTACCTTTTTCTATCAATGCTTTTTCAGCTTGTGTATATCGCAATTTTGCAGTATCACGTTCTGGCACACTTAAGCCATGTTCTCGACATAAGTCGTCATTAGCTCGTCGAATATCATGCAATGCTTTTTTATTGTTATTGAATTTCTTACCAGTTTCTAAATCAACTGAATTAACGACAATATGATTATGAATATGGTCTGTATCTGTATGCGTATAAACTGCTACTTGATGATGTGGTGCTATCTTCTCGGCTAATTCTATTCCAAGTTGATTACATTGTTCTGGCGTTACTTCGCCAGGCTTAAATGACTGGATAACCACATGTCCTTCGTTGCCACCCGTTTTTCCGTACAGTTCACGTGTCGCTTTGAAACTTCCCTTGGCATAGTCTATGTCACAATTTAAGCCACTTTTTTCTTCAGCCCGTTTTTCAGCGTAATTAATGGCCCGTGACGTTGACTTCGTTGAACTTATTTTAGCTGTGGCCATTTGTATCACGTTCTTTCATTTCTTTATAAGATGTATAGCATTTAATAACATCTATAAAGGCTAAAAGTAAAAAAAAGATACTTGCCCAAAATCGATGTGCATAAAAAATAAAATAGCTAATCATAATTAAACAGACAATAAATAAAATTAGACTTAAAATCATATTTATTTTAGGACTTTCCATATTTCATCCAACCTTTTACGCAATTCTTCGATATTATATTCTAATGCTTCATAATTCGGCGCCTCATATTGATGTTGGTTACAATATTTAGCAATTTGATTAGCATTTGATCCTAGCTTGCTTAAATCCTTAGCAATCGATTGTCGCGTTTCTTTATCAAATTTTGGTGCGACCAATCGACTGCCTTGTGCCTTTTTCTTTACGAAAGCAGGCACACTCATATTTAAAGTTTCCGCAGATTGTTGTAACTTTAAATATTCGTCTTCGCTCACTCGAAAACTAATTTGTTTACGCTCCTTACGGTTAGGTTTACGGTTTTTCCTAACAGTATCGTCGCTAGCCACAAATGTGTCTCGTTCACTCATTCATTCCCACCACGCTTTCTTCGAAAGTTATTACTTAACGTAACCTAAGCATATAAAATATGCAAAGGTTATTCAAGTAATATAGTGGTTTGGCAAGCACTGGCTTTGCTAGCCACATACGTGGTAGCGTCGCCGGCTTGTTGGGGAATATCCCCAAGCCCCTTAGGTTTTTGCTTACGCAAAAAATGAGTGGCTAAATTCTAGCCACTCATAGTTTGAAATTATTAAATTAATAAATATTTATCTATTAATGTTCATTGATTTTATTTAATATTGAGGTATAAACTCTTTCATTATTTTTATGATCAATATGATCAAAAATACTACTTAAATTAGTATCTGAAATTAGATTTCCTTCATAAATAGTTTTTTCGATTTTATTTAATAATTCAGTTTCATTATAAGCAATATCTCCAATAAATGTTTCAGCAACAGTTCTTAAAATACCTTTTCTAAAAAATCTATCAACATCAAAATGGTAAAAAATTACTGGTTTTTTCATATAAGAAAAATCGAAACTAACGCTACTGTAATCTGTAATTAAAATATCATGTTCAATTAGTAAGTCTTGAACAGTTTTTTCTCCTAAAGTTATATACTTAATTTTCCCTTCAGTTTTATCTATATGATATTTGAAAAAGCTTTGAGATCTGTAGTGTGGATAAAAGTTGATTTCAATGTTGTGCTTTTCAATTAATTTTTCAAGTTTGCTATTGTGAATCAATTCTAAGTATCTTTTCATATATTCACTATTATTAAATGCATATTCACTATTTAACCAATCTCTCCATGTAGGCATAATCAATATTTTTTTAACTTTATTTTTAGGATTTAAAGGTAAGTTATCAAATCTTGGTAATCCTGTAATGGCTACTTCCTCTGGATTATAGCCTAATTGATTAACAACAATATCATATTTTTCTTGAGTACTAGAGACATTAAATAGATGAAACGGAAGATCATAATAGTCTTTATTATATTCAACTTTTTTTCTGCCTAAAACGCCATGTTGTAAGAATACTTTTATACTATCTTCATAATTCCAAAAGTTTCTAGCAGTCTTATAAGGGAGAATGTTCTCTAAATCATGTGTAGATATTAGAACATTCGCCTTAGCAGCAACTTCAAAATGCATTTTAGAACCAAATGTAACGATATTGTTTAGATGTTTAATTCTTTGATAATCTTTGGACTCTTCATCAATAACGTAATAAGCCTCTATATCTGTATTTTCTTTTAACCATTTAAAAAGTTGAATACCATTATCTTGAGCAGTGTCTGTTCTCTCTCCAATTAGCCAAACATTATTTTGTTTTTTACCATTTTCTAATATTTCATATTGTTCACGTGTCAACTCAAATGACTCAAATTTTATATTCTTAAAAGGCGTTAAAGTCATCATATAATAAACTTGTTTGTTATCTAATTTTTGCTTTTTTAACGTAATATAATTATCTTTTTTATATATTCCTTTTCGATACTTTATTTTTTCTTTTCGAATTAAAGTCGTACCATCATATATGGAAATAAAAATATCAATTACATTTTTAGAAGATGTTCTTAAATACTCAATTTCATCATATGGAATCTTTATATTTTGCTCTCCTTTATGAATTTCCATTTCATAACTGTTATGTGATGATCTTTCTTCGAATGTTATAAAATACTGAAAAGTTTCATAAATCTTATTAGGTTGTAGGTAAATGTTTAAATTATCTTCATCTAAAGAATTAATGCCTGATCTAATGTTAGGTTTTGAATTAACGATAGTAAGTCCATTTTTATTTTTTATATTAATTTGATATATTTGATCATTTGAATTGTAATAATCTATAAAAGGTACTTTTTTTCTGTTATTTAAGATATAAACTTTTTTATCTTTATTATATTTATCATGATAAATGGCTATTAATTTTTTGTTTTTCATATTTTCAAAGTTACTAACTATTATTTTTGAAAAAACTTTTGAATTATAGATATTTGTTTTTAAATATTCTAAATTCGTTAAATCACTATCTATTAACCCTAAAGATTCTAGTTCATAATTAGTATCTATATTTTCAATAACCATACAAATTCTTATGGAAGTCTCATTTAATAAAGAATTCGCAGAAAATTGAGTTACTTTTAAAGTATTCATTGTTAGATTTAGGTAATTATCACACCATTCATAATCCATAAATAGATAATTAATTTTTTGACTTTGTATAAATTGAGGTCGGTAAATCATATTATTTACTACAATATAGGCAATATATTTTGTTTTTTTAATAATTTGAGAAATTAAAGATAAATTTATTTTATTATTTAGTACAGGTATCTCAAATTGTTGCTTACCATTTAATAAAATGATTGACGAAATTGTTTCATCAGTATTAAGAGAGGCATATTCATTATTGATTTGAGAAATATATACTTTTTTATTTTCATTTGCTAAATTAAAGTTAGTTTTATACCTAGTTAATGTTAAAGATTTATCTACTTTGACTATATAAATCTGTTTATATAATTCTAAAATATTATCAATATTTTCGTCAGCCACAAGCCATAACAATTTATTTTTATAATAAAAATTGAATGTAACTTTATCAGTTGAAAAATTTTCTAAGTCTATTTTTATGGAGAATGTGTTCTTTGATAACTTTACATAATCGAAAGGTACTTCTCGAAATTCATTTTTTATATAAAAATCATCTTTATTGAAACGAATAAAATTTGTCAGTTCGAATTCCATTTCTACTTCTTTTTTATTTACGTTAATTCTATATAATTGAAATTTTCTTCTTAGCATTGCACTTATCTTATGTATCACTATATTACCACTTTCAGTTTTTTAAATTTATTTTATTAGAATTTAATATAATATATATTTAGTAAGTATTATAATCTATCATACATATAAATTGAATAAAAGGAGGAAATAAAAATTGAAAAATATCTTACTGTTAGTTACATCTCTTTTAGGAACTTATTATTATTTTAAGTATAAAGAAATAAAAAGAATGTATTCATACGAATTAGTCGATATTGAATCGAAAGAAGATTTATTAGAAAAAAGAGGACAAGTAGAAGAAAATGAGATACCTTACACTTAGTTAGTAATGTTGTAAAAACAGACTATCAATTGTCCAAAATTTATAATCTTAAAAGGTATTTAACATACAAAATCGCTACCTATAATTAGTTAATTATGTTAACTAGTAATAAAGGCTTAAACGTTGTTAAATCAACGTTTAAGCCTTTTTCTTATGATTATCATTTATACAGATTTTATACATCATTGTTCTGACGCGTTTTCATTCATTTTCATTGTTTTATATTTTGTATTTTTATGTAAGTTATACGTGTATACAATACATACATTGGCTACATAGTATATATTGTATACATTTGATACTTTGTATATTTTGGATTGAAAGCTCATGTATTCGTCAAATATTCAACTGTTATATTATACTTGTAAGGCACTTCCTGTGCAGAAAGGAGGTGTGATGTACAAATGAACATTGCATTTTTCGTCGTAACAATTATCATTTGTCCTATTCTTACAGGTATCGTAGCAAATTATCTGTATGATAAATTCAAATGATAAAAAGAAAACCCCCACAAAGCTTTGGCAGGCTGTGGGGGTTTTTGATGTACAAACGACATCGCACTTTTCGTTAACTTCAGTATAGCTCTCACGTTCTATTTTGTAAACTTTTCTACTCTTCCCAATCAACTTCCAACTGTTTAGAAAATGCCTTTCTTTTTTCTTCAAATTGGGGATCATATTCTTCATTTTGTATTTCTTGATGGTATGAACGTTCTTTTAACCATTGTGGTGTTTTCTCTCGACTTATAAACTGTTTTTGTTTACTTGTATCTTTTATTTGAGGTTGCCGCTTGCTGTGAATACGTTTCTCAGCGTCAAAAATAAATTCTAAGTATTCAATTTTACGTCCTTTTCTAGATTTAATTTTGTTTATATTAAGATTATTAAAGATAGATCCTAGTTCTTTAATAATGGGTTTTAGTACTCGTTTAGTAATATCATTCATTTGATAAGAATTAGGTATATCTAAACGTGTTTTGAAATCGTCTATCCCAATTTTTACATAACCACTATGTTTAAATTGCTTAAGTATTCTAAACATATTTTTAGCATATGTAGATTTAAGATGTGTCATTTCTTGAAGTTCAAATTTAGTGAAATTATTGGTTATTGAATTAAGAATATATTTTAAATTTGGTGAAGTAGATATTTCCAAATATTGTTCTTTTTTGTAAATTTTATACTGATTAAACAAAACAAATCTTTCTATTACTTCATCATCTTCATACCTAATAGTTAACTCAAGCATTTTTTTATACACTTCATCTAATTCTTTTGTAAATCTATTAATATTACGTGTTTCAGAACTATAATTACTTAGCGTTTTCAATTCTTCAAATGTTAACTTTAATGTATCAGTATCTTTTTCTTTTAATTTATTGCACATTGCAAAAAACAAATTAATTTCAGTACTTGTAAATCGTCTTAAAGGTACTAGATTCATTTCATTTCTATATACTACTGTTTCTCCACTCATAATATACACCTTTCATCAAAAGTGACTTTTAAAAGTAATGACCATTTATAATAAATTATAATTTTATAATAACAACTGTCTTAAAGGCATTCAACAATTAAAAGTGACTTTTAAAAATAATGTCCCTTTTAATGTGGCAAAATGTCCCTTTTAATGTGGCAAAATGTCCCTTTTAATGTGGCAAAATGTCCCTTTTAATGTGGCAAAATGTCCCTTTTAATGTTTGAAATCTATTGTGACTCTAAGGGGCAATTGAGTCCTAAAAAGGTTTTTAAAAAGATTTATAAAAATATATTAAAAAGTTCGAAGTAAAGACTCCGAACTTAATACACAAATATTAAAATTAAATAATTCTTTTAGAAACCTAAAAAACTCTTCATGATCTTACAATTTCTACTAAGAGCTTTTTTAACTAATTTATAGCTTTAAACACTTTTAAAATACTATATATAATGAGTCCAAATAACACATAAGGCACAAGATATAACAGTAATGCTAAATATCGCCAGCTACTATCTTCTGTTTTAATTACATGATTAATTGAATCGTAAAGTTTCTCAATACCGAAATAATCTCCAATTGGTCCTGTTACAAGCATGATTAATGAAACTAAAGCAATGACAAAAAATAAATTAAGTACCCCTTTGACTAAAAAATTATTTGTTTTTGTCATACTGTCGATGGCTTCATCATTTTCATTTATTTTTCCTTCGATTCTTTTTTTGTACTCATATAAATCTTCATTCACTTTGCCTGTTTGCTCAATAATCTTTTTATCTACCGTTTTTAATTGATCTATGATACTTTCAAATTCTGAATTGACGGCTTGCTTAAAATCTTGCTCTTGATTATCGGTATTAATTTTCTTGAGATAACTAGTAGCAACACTCATGAATTTATCTCGAGCTTTATCCATGGTGTGATTAAAGTTCGAGATTGAACCTTTTAGTTCGTTTAGATACATCTCGTGCTGTTTGTCTTTCTTGGCTTGTTCGTTCTCTAGTTCTTCGATTCTCTTCTTCAATAAGTCGAGCTTTTCGTTCTCGTTCTGCTTGCTCTTTCTCACGACGTTTTCTATCTCGTTCAAGGATATCTGTTGTTCTTCCAAAATCTCGCCAATCTTCTGATAATCCTGTCTCGTCGGCTCGATTTGGTTTGGTACGTTCG
>NZ_PPRG01000082.1 GCF_002902625.1 Staphylococcus devriesei | reverse complement strand
AGATGTGTATAAGAGACAGATATATATGTTGTGACTAAGGCGCGTAATGGTAACTTGCTTTTTTTATTTAATTTACTCAGAAACTTAGGTGCTTGTTTTTCGTCGCTAAGTGAAAAGAGCATTCTACTAGTTGTATAGATACCCGAGTTAGTCGCAGATAATAATGAAGTTAAAATAACTGCGTTAATTACTGAAGCGGCAAATGCAATTCCTATTCTATCAAATACAATTGTAAATGGACTTTGAGACACCGATTGATTTTCATTTAATAATAAAGAATCAGTATAAGGTATGATTGCAGCAATCACGGCTATAGATAAAACATAGAATAATAAAATTCTCCAAAATACTTGTTTAACTGCTTTAGGCATAGTTTTCTCAGGGTTATCTGATTCTCCAGCTGTCACTGCGACTACTTCGGTACCACCCACTGAGAATCCAGCTACAAGTAGTACGCCTAAGAAACCTGATAATCCACCTACAAATGGTGCTTCGCCTTTAGTATAATTTTCAAAACCATATGTATGGCCACCTAGAATACCAAATATCATTAAGAAACCAATGATAATAAAGACGATAATTGTAATAACTTTAACTAGAGATAACCAAAATTCCATTTCACCAAATGCTTTAACTGTGAACACATTTAATAAAAACATTAAAGTAATGAATATTAAACTCCATACTATAGGACTAAAAAATTTAAAGATATCCCAGTAATAGAGAACGTTAGATGCTACCATCACGTCTACACTTGATACTAAAGACCATAAAATGTAGTATAACCAACCCATTGTAAACCCCAGTGAAGGGTCTACAAAACGAGTAGCATAAGAACTAAAAGAACCAGATACAGGATAGAATGTAGCCAATTCTCCAATTGAGGACATTAAAAAATAAAGCATGATTCCAATTAATAGATAAGCTAAAATGGCACCCCCAGGACCGGCTTGGGCTACAACACTACCTGTAGCTACAAATAGACCAGTACCGATTGCGCCACCGATTGCAATCATGGATATGTGTCTTGAGCTAAGACCACGTTTCATATTGTTATCTTCCATACAATGTCTCCTAAACTAAAATTTAAAATATACACATCATTTTAATGCTTTTAGCTTTAGTATTCAATAGCTTTCAAATAAGTTGTTCTAAAAATTTAAATTTTCCGACATCTTAAGAAATGTGAAAATATTTTGATAATTAACATAATATTAAACAAATAACTTTAACTATAAACATTTCTAGATTATAATTATTATAAATTAGGGAGGGGATTTATAAATGTCAAAAGAAGATAAAAAGCTGACAGGTTTATTTGGCCATCCAGTGTCAGATAGAGAAAATAGTATGACAGCAGGTCCACGAGGGCCATTAATGATGCAAGATATTTATTATTTAGAGCAAATGTCTCACTTTGATCGTGAGGTTATTCCTGAAAGACGTATGCATGCTAAAGGTTCAGGAGCATTTGGTACTTTTACGGTTACAAATGATATTACTCAATATACAAATGCGAAAATGTTCTCCGAAGTAGGAAAACAAACTGAGATGTTCGCACGTTTTTCAACTGTATCAGGTGAACGTGGGGCAGCTGATTTAGAAAGAGACATTCGTGGTTTTGCTTTGAAGTTCTATACAGAAGATGGAAACTGGGATTTAGTAGGTAATAACACACCAGTCTTTTTCTTTAGAGATCCAAAATTATTTATAAGTTTAAATCGCGCAGTGAAACGCGATCCACGCACAAACATGAGAAGTCCTCAAAATAACTGGGATTTCTGGACAGGCGTGCCAGAATCATTACACCAAGTTACTATCTTAATGTCAGATCGTGGTATGCCAAAAGGTTTCCGAAATATGCATGGTTTTGGTTCGCATACGTATTCTATGTATAATGATAAAGGTGAACGCGTGTGGGTTAAATATCACTTCAGAACGCAACAAGGAATTGAAAATTATACTGATGAAGAAGCGGCTGAAATAGTTGGTGGAGATAGAGATTCATCTCAACGTGATTTATTTAATGCTATTGAACAAGGTGATTATCCTAAATGGAAAATGTATATTCAAGTTATGACGGAAGAACAAGCTAAGAATCATCCTGATAATCCATTTGATTTAACAAAAGTATGGTATAAAGCTGATTATCCACTTATCGAAGTTGGTGAATTTGAGTTAAACCGTAATCCAGAAAACTATTTCATGGAAGTTGAACAAGCTGCATTTGCACCAACTAATATCATTCCAGGTTTAGATTTCTCACCTGATAAAATGTTACAAGGGCGTTTATTCTCATATGGTGATGCACAACGTTATAGATTAGGTGTAAATCACTGGCAAATTCCGGTAAACCAACCTAAAGGTGTTGGCATTGAAAACTTATGTCCTTTTAGTCGTGACGGTCAAATGAGATTCCTAGACGGTAACCAAGGTGGCGGACCTCATTATTATCCAAATAATCAGGGCGTATACGGTTCTCAACCTGAGTATAAAAAACCACCATTCCCAGTTGATGGAGATGGATACGAATATAATGAAAGACAGTACGACGACAATTATTTCGAACAACCAGGTAAACTATTCCGACTACAATCTGATGCTGCTAAAGAACGTATATTTACTAATACTGCCAATGCAATGGACGGTGTAACAGAAGATGTTAAACATAGACATATTCGCCATTGTTACAAAGCAGACCCAGAATACGGCAAAGGTGTAGCAAAAGCATTAGGAATTGACATTAACCAAGTTGATTTAGAAGGTACGAATGACGAATTATATGAGAACTTTAATTAAGTTTGAAAGTTTTTAATTGCACAAGACGGTTAGCTATGGTAAAATTTTAAATCGTAAGTATTCCTAGTTAAATAAGAAAGGATGTTAACTATGCGCGTTAATGTAACTTTAGCTTGCACAGAATGTGGCGATCGTAATTATATTACTACTAAAAATAAACGTAATAATCCTGAGCGTATTGAAATGAAAAAATATTGCCCAAGATTAAATAAACACACGCTACACCGGGAAACTAAATAATCTCTTATCTTTTAAATACGACATTAAAGATAAAGTTTATAATGAAAAGCCGGAACATTTAATTGTTCCGGCTTTTTTATGTCTAAACAAATGTAAATATTTAAAATAGAAACTAGGTTATAAAGCAATTTTCATGAAAATTAAGCTATTACTCTTGTAATTATAAAATCATATGTTAAGATATAAAACGTAATTATTACGATTTAAGAAAATGGAGTGACAGAAAATGGCAAAAAAATCTAAAATTGCTAAAGAACAAAAAAGAGAAAAACTTGTTAATCAATATTATGAGTTACGTAAAGAATTAAAAGCTAAAGGTGATTATGAAGCATTAAGAAAATTACCTAGAGACTCATCACCAACTAGATTAACTAGAAGATGCCGTGTAACAGGGCGTCCTAGAGGTGTAATGCGTAAATTTGAAATGTCAAGAATTGCTTTTAGAGACCATGCACATAAAGGACAAATTCCTGGCGTAAAAAAATCAAGTTGGTAATATGTAATAATTAGTACTTTAGTCCATTTACAATACATTTAAAAGGTTGTAAAGTATACAATGGTTAGAATTATGAATGATTGGTATGTTTTATATAAAAATCGTTCGCTTTTTAAAAATATAATTAAATTGTATAGGGGCTATAAAGTATGAAAATTTTTGATTATGAAGATATTCAATTAATTCCAAATAAATGTATTGTTGAAAGTAGATCTGAATGTGATACTTCCATTAAATTTGGACCTAAGATATTTAAATTACCAGTTGTACCAGCTAATATGCAAACGATTATGAATGAAGAATTAGCACAATGGTTTGCGAAAAATGATTATTTCTACATTATGCATCGTTTTGATGAAGAAGCTCGAATTCCATTTGTTCAAAAAATGCAAGATGCAGGATTATTTGCATCTATTTCAGTAGGTGTAAAATCAAATGAATTTGATTTCATCGAAACGCTAGCTTCTAAAAATATTATTCCAGAATATATTACAATCGATATTGCACATGGTCATTCTAATCCAGTCATCAATATGATTAAACACATTAAAAAACATCTTCCACAATCATTTGTTATTGCGGGTAATGTAGGAACTCCTGAAGGGGTTAGAGAACTAGAAAATGCTGGTGCTGATGCAACTAAAGTGGGTATTGGACCAGGAAGAGTATGTATCACAAAGATTAAAACTGGTTTCGGTACTGGCGGTTGGCAATTAGCTGCGTTAAATATTTGTAGTAAAGCTGCGCGTAAACCAATTATTGCAGATGGTGGATTAAGAACTCATGGCGATATTGCTAAGTCAATTAGATTTGGTGCAAGTATGGTAATGATTGGTTCTTTATTTGCCGCTCACGAAGAATCACCAGGTGAAACTGTTGAATTAGAAGGAAAATTGTATAAAGAATACTTTGGTAGTGCATCTGAATTCCAAAAAGGTGAACGTAAAAACGTAGAAGGTAAGAAAATGTTTGTTGAACATAAAGGTTCACTAAAGGATACGCTCATTGAAATGCAACAAGATTTACAAAGTTCTATTTCCTATGCTGGGGGCAAAGACCTCAAATCATTAACTACAGTTGATTATGTAATTGTTAGAAACTCAATTTTCAATGGGGATAAAGATTAATATTTGAGCGGTAGGTGTAAAATATCAAAAAATTTCTTTTGTTTTCGTTAGTACTTTTTTCAATTACCTTGTTTGTGCCACTGAAAGAAAGCTCAACATTAATTAATTTGCAAAATAATGTTAGGGATAAAGTTGAGCAAGTTATGAACGAGGATACTAGCGCAAAAACTAATGCGTTAAAAACGCCTCAAGAACAAGAATTCGCAATCAATAATATTCAAATGAATATGACAAAAAAAGACGTTGAATCTAAAGTTGGAAAGCCTAAACGAGTGACTTCGAATGAGTATGGTACTAATTGGTATACATACTACGATAGTGACTATGAGAATTTTATAATGATTAGTTACATCGAGAATAAAGTCAATGCGTTATACAGCAACCAAAACGTAATTACATCAAAATCGAAAGTTAAGTATAATACACCAAGAGATGTGGTTGAAAAACGCTTAGGGAAACCAATCGATGAAATGGTTAAAGGTAGATATCGAATAGAAATCAACGATGATGAATATGATGTCTTCCATGATTCGCATGTCTATTCAACAGTTTTTTATGATAAACATAATAATGATGGTGTTACCGCCTTACTTCAAGTTAGTGATGCTATGGAAAATAGATTACAACAACAATATGGGGCGCCTTCTTCTAAATTAAAAGAGAGTTATGAAGATCAAAACTTTGACTTAGTAAATTCAGAAAGAAAACAACATGGATTGAATACTTTAAATTATTCTAAGTCAATTTCGAATACTGCTAGAAAACACAGTGAGGATATGGCCAAAAATAATTATTTTGATCATACAAATTTAGACGGAGCTTCACCTTTTGATAGATTAAAAAAGGATAAAATTGATTTTAATTCTGCAGGTGAGAATCTTGCATATGGTCAACAAAGTAGTATTTTTGCGCATGAAGGTTTGATGAATTCACTAGGTCATCGTAAAAATATTTTAAACAGTAGTTTTAGTACTTTGGGTGTTGGTGTCGATTTTAATGACAAACGTCAACCATATTGGACAGAAAATTATACAGGTTAATAGTTTCAAAGTGTACTATTTGGGGTATCTTTTAGTTGATAAGGAAGTTGATATTATGACAACTAAAGATATAAATAAAAAAGATATTCTAGATAAAGTAAAAGAAATTTTGAATAAAAAAGAATCTGATAAACAAAAGAGCTAGGAAAACATTTAAATGTTTTCCTAGCTCTTTATTATTTATATTAAATATATAAGAGAGATTTTAACGAAAGATAACAAATATAGCCTATAATTCTCTATAG
>NZ_PPRG01000081.1 GCF_002902625.1 Staphylococcus devriesei | reverse complement strand
TGCGTTCGAGCCTCACTTTCTTCATTTCTAGTCAACCTTGCCGGGGCGGGACGACGAAATCTTTGAAATTACATTAGATTTCTGTCTCGCTCCCTAGATTTCTGTCCCACTTCCTTATATTATCTTAATTTGAAGTTTTCAATAGCTTGTTTAATTTCATCTCTAACACGTTGAAATTCCGACCAATCTTTACCGGCTGGGTCATCGAAACCCCAATGTTCTTTTTTAACATGTGATGGCATGACTGGACAGTTTTCATCCGCGTTGCTACATAACGTTACAACTAGATCTGCCTGTTCTAAAATATGAGAATCAATCAAATCTGATGTATGGTGTGAGATATCAATTCCCACTTCTTTCATCGCCTCTACTGCTTTTGGATTTACGCCATGCGTTTTAATACCAGCAGAGTAGACGTTCCAATGTTCACCTAATAATTTCTTTCCCCAGCCCTCAGCCATTTGACTACGACATGAATTACCAGTACATAAAAAATATATAGTTTTTTTCTTCATAATTCACGCTTCTTTCCTAAAATAGTATAAGTGTAAGGTATAAGCCTAACAATGTTACAAATAGTACTGGAATTGTTATGACAATACCTGTTTTAAAATACGTTCCCCAGGAAATTTTCACACCTTTTTGAGTAAGAACGTGTAGCCATAATAATGTTGCTAGAGAACCAATAGGTGTGATTTTCGGTCCTAAATCAGATCCAATCACATTCGCATAAACCATACCTTCTTTAATTGCTCCTGTGACGCTAGATTGTCCAATCGCAATAGCATCGATTAATACAGTCGGCATGTTGTTCATAATTGAAGATAAAAAGGCAGATATAAACCCCATTCCCATAATACTGCTCAATAAGCCGTAACTTGAAATATGAGATAGTACATCAGCTAATATTGTGGTAATGCCTACATTTTTCAAACCAAATACCACTAAATACATTCCAATTGAAAATATGACGATATTCCATGGTGCGCCTTTAATCACTTTTTTAATATGAACTGCTTTAGATTTACGTGCTAATAGTATAAATATAATTGCGATAGCACCTGCAATAAAAGATACAGGAATATGAATAACTTCGCTGACAAGGTATCCTACAAATAACACACCTAATACAACCCAGGACATTTTAAATAACCGTTGATCTTTAATCGCACTTTTAGGTAGTGAAATATTATCAGTATTGAACGTGCTTGGTATTGATTTTCTAAAATATAACCATAAAACTACGATGCTTGCGCATAAAGAGAATAGATTAGGAATAATCATCCGACCGAAATACTCTAGGAAACCAATATTAAAGTAATCGGCAGAAACAATATTAACCAAGTTACTCACAATTAAAGGTAGCGATGTCGTATCCGCAATAAATCCACTCGCTATAATAAATGGGAAGATAATTTTCTTATCGAACCCTAAATTTCTTACCATTGCCAGTACAATAGGTGTCAAAATTAACGCAGCACCATCATTAGCGAAAAACGCAGCTACAATAGAACCTAACAACATAATAAAGATAAACATTTTTAAGCCGTTACCTTTTGAAGCCCTAACCATATGTATTGCCGACCATTCAAAGAAACCTATTTCATCTAAAATGAGAGAAATAAGAATAATAGCAACAAATGTCAGCGTTGCATTCCAAACAATACCTGTAACTTCAGCTACATCAGAAAAACTCACTACGCCTGTAATAATAGCTATAATGGCTCCGACTAATGCCGTAATACCAATATCTAAACCCTTAGGTTGCCATATTACAAAAATTAAGGTTATTAAAAATATTACAATTGCTAAAATAGTCATTATTAACATTCACCTGATTTCATATTTTTACATATACATCGTTCATTCGAAGTACTTAGCATAGTTAAATCTTGATGAATATTATCTAATAAGTGATGGTTAAGCTGATATATGCGTTTATTTCCTTCTTTTCGAGTAGTAACTAACTCATTATCTACTAATGATTTCATATGATGACTCAACGTCGGTTGCGAAAATTGAAAGTGCTCCAACAAGTCACATGCACATAACTCTCCACATGACAGTAAATCTATAATTTCCAATCTACTTGGATCCGATAAAACCTTAAGCATTGTTGATAACTCTTTATAAGACATACACTACCTCCTCAACAATTAATAGATTACCATCTATATAGATAGAAATCTATATAAGCAAAAACCCCGATTGATTTACTCAATCGGAGTTTTATTATTTTAATTAGGGAAGAGCTATCCTTCACTATCAGGTTCTAATTTCATAATTGCCCCGAAGTTTTGTTGGGCATTTGTAAAAGTAATAAATGAAACAAGTTCCACAATTTCTTGTTCGTTCAAGTTTTCTTTTAAAACATTAATAATATTATCTGGTATTTGATCACCCATTTTAATAAAAACTTCCGCAAAGCCTATACAAACTACTGATTTTTCATCTTTAAGACTGCCGGTAGGTTGACCTTTTGCTTTACAATACATCCATTCTTTTGAGCTAGCATTCTTCGTATTTCTTCTTTTAGTTCTTTACTAAGAGCACCACCATTTTCTAGTAAATCGCTTAATCGAGTCCAAGACATCATCAATTCTTGTTGATGACCTAATAATCTTTGAAAAGGTGTAGCGCCATTTGTTGAGTAATCAATAATAGTCATAATGCTTCTCCCCTTAAAATCAGTAAATTACTACGTCACAATATTTATACTAATGCGTCTTTTATTTTTTGTAGGCCTTTTTGCATAATCTTACGTGGGACGGCGAGATTAATTCTTACGTGGCCGTCTGCGTTGTGGACGAATTGTTCTTGCCCTTCTATAATTACGCCGGCATTTTTAATAAAGTATTTGGCTAGTGGTTCGTTAATATCATTATCTTTAATATAATAGCTTAAATCTACCCAAGCTAAGTAAGTTGCTTCTGGAATTTTAAACTCTGCATGTGGTAGTTCACGTTCTAGGAAGTCGGCTAGGTATTGGAAATTGCCATCTAAATAATCATTCATGGCTTCCAACCAGTCTTCGCCCTTTTCATAAGCAGCTTGAGTCGCCACGATACTCAACGGATTCTCAGTACTGAAGTGATGACGTTTCCAGATATTTAATAAACGCGTATTAGGAATAATGATATTTGAGAACATTAGCCCAGCAATATTAAATGCTTTACTTTGGGACATAGCGGTGATGATCTTGTCATAATCTGGAACGGCTTTAGCGAACGGCGTATGTGTTTGCCCACTACGTTTAATATCACAATGAATTTCATCAGAGATTAACCATACATTATTATCTTTCATAATTTGGCCAAACTGTCGTAATTCCTCTTCTGACCAAACCCTGCCTGTCGGGTTATGAGGGTTCGCAAAGATACATAATTTAATATTTTCTGTTTCTACCTTTTGGCGTACATCTTCAAAGTCAATTTCATAATATCCATTATGATTAATCATTGGTGAATATACGGTAGAAATATGATTTTTGTCGCATGCCATTTTGAAAGGTCCATAGCTTGGTGTAAGAATGAGTGCTTTATCATTTTTAGCGCAAATATAGCCTACTAATTCTATTAATCCAGCTACGATGCCGTGTGAGAATACGAGTTGTTCTTGGGGAAAAGTATAACCATAACGTCGTTCTGTCCATGATACAAATGCGTTATAGTAGTCTGATCCAAAGATGTTGGTATAACCTAGTATTTTCTTATCAAGACGGTCACGTATAGCATCTAGCACGACTTCCGGCGTCTCAAAGTCCATATCTGCTACCCACATACGAATTAATTCATCATTATCTTCTATATCTAAAACATCGGCATCACCAAATAAATAACCTTTATAGCCTTCTACATTCATCGCATTGGTAGACCGACGATCGATAATTTCATCAAAGTTATAACTCACGTTTCACCCTCCTATTGTCCATATCTTACGTTCTATTTTAATACTTACTTTCATTTAATTCACTTAATGCAATTCATGATATTTTGGAAAAAGAAATTGTAAAAGATATAATAAGAAGAAAGGAGCGTATAATATGTTTAACATTGAAGACTCATATTTAGATTCCATTAATAATAACCAATACAAAGCAATCTATAATAATCTGTCTCCTGAATTTAAAAAACATGTGAAGAAAAGAGAACTAAAAAGAATCATAAAAAAATATAATAGTTCTAATCATATACTTTATAGTAGTTTTTCAATTAATAATGTTAAACACGTTATTTTTATTAGTAATGATCAAAAGCAAGGTGCATATTTAGCCATTAATAATAACAACCAAATTGAAGGTTTATTTTTGACTTATTCAGATGCAAAAAATCATGAGCCTACCACCTCTCTTAAATATAATATGCCTATTGATAAGCAATGGACTGTTTTTTGGGGCGGTAATAATAAATTAGTTAATTATCATCATGATATTATTAGTCAACGCTATGCTTATGATTTGTTAATAGCTAATAATGGCTTTACTTATATGAATGAAGGTAGAAAAATGAGGACTTTTACGCTTTTAACCAAAATGTTTTAGCGCCTTTAGAAGGCGTAGTTGTAGATGTACGTAATAATTTACCTGATAATATCCCGGGAAATATAGACATTAAACACCCTTCTGGAAATTATATAATTATTAGGCACACTGAAAATGAGTACAGTATGATTGCTCATTTTAAACAAAATTCAATTTGTGTGAGTCCAGGAGAAAAAGTAGACAAAAACACAATTATCGGCAAATGCGGAAATTCTGGTAATTCTACTGAATCTCACATTCATTTTCAAATTACAGATACGCCGCTCCCTACTAATAGTTGTAAATCACTAAAAATTAACTTTTCTAATTTAGAAAGCCCAATTAGAGGGTCTGTTGTAGAAAGATAATTCGCTAAAATAATACATTATATATATCTTAATCTCAAAATTCCCAAAATATATAAAAATAGCTATGAATTATCTCTGCGACAACAGAAAATTTCATAGCTATTTTTGAGCATCTTGCTTATTATTTAATATTTTTAACAATGAATGAACGGATGCTACCTGTGAATTTAAAACCTCCAGCAAGTTCATTGCCTGTTGTGCCGTTTAGGTTCCAACCATATGCAGAGATACCAATCACTTGGTTGCTGCTTGTTAACATAGGTGAACCAGAACCGCCAGATCTAAAGATTTGTTTATTCATAATTTCACGGCCGTTCGTTGTTGTTTTTAAGAATCTCGCATGTGATTCCCACATTCTTGTGTTATCTTCTGTTGGGCCATATTTATAATATTTATCATAACCTGGCGCTTTAATTTTAGAACCAGTTTTTAATTTATTAATTGTTGTAGTACTAGCAAGTTTTAATGGTTTAAGATAGCGACTCATATCTTCCTTTGTGTGGACGATAACCGCGTCAGCATTTGGAACACGTTTGATTTGTGTAGACTTAAATGTATATTTCTTAGTTGAACCATTACGACCAGTAACGATTTTTACATCTTTCGGACTAGCTACTTTACCATTGCCATCTTGGACTACGTGAAGATTTGTCATATATGTATGTGGCCCGATAATAAAACCAGTACCCATACTATCTTTATTTTTACCTTTCCAACCATCTAAATTAGTAACACGTCCAACCGCATCATAACCCGATTTAGAGGGGTTAGTAATTCTATTGATTGAGATACTGCCCGCTCTAGCTTTTAAATTGGCCGCTTGATAATAGTTTGTATTATTCAAGCCATTGTAAGGATAAGATGCCACAGCAGCATCAACATCATTTGTTGGTAAGAGGAATGTCGCACTAAGCGCAACTGCCCCTATAACGCCTGATAATTTAGTTAACTTTTTCATTTCATTTTGACCTTCATTTCATTTATTTATTTTTACTACTGAAAATTAATTAAGACATCTAAATATTACCATGAAACTTTTTACCATAGTACCACTATATGATAATTGTTTTATATTATCGTTATATATTTGTGTAGTTT
>NZ_PPRG01000080.1 GCF_002902625.1 Staphylococcus devriesei | reverse complement strand
AGATGTGTATAAGAGACAGGCATAATATTCTCCTTTATGTATATTAAATTTTTAAATTATTAATTGTAAGTTATATTTTACTGTACTCAGTTTATCAATTTTTGAAATAACATTATATAGATTTAAGCAAGATAGCAAGTAAGGGGCAAGGATCATCTTTGTATTATGTCCTCTCCCCCACCTCGCAATTCTATACTTAATTATTTTAATAAAACAGGTACAAGCAGTATCTCAAGTGTTAATTCGAATCGCTATTCGAATCATTATTTGAGCTAGATTCATCATTATTGCTTGAGGAAGAATCACTTTCATCCTCACTACTTGAATCATCCTGTTTTGAAGAAGCATCACTTGTAGCGGATGAACTATTATTCGAATTATTAGATGTAGCATCTGGATCATCTGTAGATAATTCAACTTCTATCTTACTGTTATCTTTTAATGTCGTACCATTAGAGATAGATTGTTTCGTGACATAACCGCTTCCTTTGGTTGTCACATCGATACCAGTTAACTCTTGGAATGCAAGGACGTCATCTTTAGTCCAACCCTTCATATCTGGCATAGTTATATCTCCGTCAGTTAGTAATAATACTTTACTGTTTGGTAATAACTTTTTATCGGCTTTTACTGATTGAGATTTAATGTTATCGCCACTGCCAATTATAATTGGTTGTAGGTTTTCAGATTTAAGACTATCTTGTGCTTTATCTGAAGTCTGTCCTACGACATTTGGTGCTTTAGTATACTGAGCAGTCTTAGTTTCATCTTTTTTAGAGCCTACATTGAGATATTTCAGTGTATTTTCCATAATAGGTTTAAAGGCTTTACTTACCCCATATTCATACGCTTCTTGATCGTTTTTCTGAGCTAAACTCATACCAGCATAGACAATAACTTCAGGGTCTTTCTTAGGTGCATCGCCAATAAAGCTTACAAAGTATGGATTCGCACCTTTAACGTAACCTCCACCGTTTTGGTCAGCAACCTGAGCGGTCCCTGTCTTACCTTCAATATCATAGCCATCCACGCGATAGTTCATCGCATGGCTTTTCTTACTATTTACTACTTTATCCAATTCAGTTTCAACTTTATCTGCGGTTGACGCAGTGATTGGTTTACCTGCGATTGTCTTTTCACCTTTATAGAAAGTTTTATTAGAAATTGGATTATTAATACTTTGCACGAACCATGGTTGCAACATATTACCTTTATTAAAGAACGCTGATTGTGCTTGTAGCATCTGAACTGGTGTAACTGTTGTCGATTGACCGAATGCAGACGTTTTTTGTTGTAACTCGTTTGTCCAAGCAATGTTACCTGAAGCTTCACCGTCAAATAAGCCATTAGTAGTTTTACCAAATCCAAACCGTTCGTACCAAGACTTCATCTTATCTGCACCTACTAAGTCTTGTAAATGCATCATTAATGTATTAGATGAATATGTGAAGCCAAGTGACATAGGAATTTCACCCCAACCTGACTTGTTCCAGTCTGAAATACGAGATCCCATAATGTCACGATGTCCTGATTCAAACTTTTTATTTGGATCAAATTTACCTTCTTGAATTGCTGCAGCTAATCCATACGTTTTAAATGTTGAACCGGGTTCATAGGTATTTTGATATAAATCGTTCGCCCATTTTTTACCGAAATCTTTACCCGTTTCTGGATTAAACGTTGGTCGTTGACTGAAAGCTAAAATTTCTCCAGTTTTAGCATCCATAACTACTGCAAATAGGTCTTTTGATTGATATCTCTTAACCATGTCATCTAATGCTTCTTCCACAAACACTTGAATGTTGGAATCGATTGTTAAATGAACGTCATCCCCACGCTTAGGCGCTTTTTCATTTTTAGTGTTTGGAGCTATATATCCCCAAATATCTTGTACATAGGATAATGCACCTTTCTTACCACTTAAATAACTATCGAATATTTTTTCTACGCCTAAAGCACCTTTTAATTCACCTGTATCGGGATTTTTTTGAGCCATCCCAATTAAATGTGAAGCAAAGTTACCATTAGGATAGAAACGTTCAGTTTCTGGATATAACGTAATACCAGGTAATTTCATTTTTTCGAGCTTTTCTTTATCTTGATAAGTTAGGTTCGACCCTTTTTGACCAAATTCAACCTGGAATGCTTTCTTTTGGTTAAGACGTTTTTCAATTTCTTCAGGTTTCATATCGATAACTTTCGCTAATTGTTTAGCAGTTTTCTTTTTATCGACCACGTGACGTGGTTTGTCACTATTATCACTCGCACTTTTATCTATGACTGCTACCACCTTAAACCTTTCAACGTCTTCCGCAAGGATATTTCCTTTCCTATCATATATTTTTCCTCGTTCAGCTTGTTCGTTATTTTGAACTAAATATTTTTCATTAGCTCGCATAATCAAATCTTGGCCATCCGAATGACCCGTTAACATAATATATGAATATCTTAGAACCAATATAAAAAAGAGCAGTCCGAATATACCAACAAGGAGGACTGCTCCTAATTTATTTTTTCTAATTTTAATTTTTCGCTTCGCCATTAGTACGCACTACCTTTACATTATCGTTCTTTAGGCTCATTCCTTGTTCTTTTGCCTTATCGTAAATGCGTTCGTAAGAAGAATTTTTCTTAATTTCAGATTGAATTGCGCTGTTTTCACTTGATTGTTGTTCTATTTTTGTTTCTAAATCTGCAATTTTCCCATTAGTATCATACGCATCCATTTTTAAAGATAGCATATAGATAGCGATGACAGCAATTGCAGTGACAAGCGTTATGTATAAGAACTTCTCAAATCTTGTAAGTTGGACTACAACCTTCTTAGTAACTGTACGGGTCTGTGGTTCAGTTTGCGGTTGTTGCTTCGGTATGCTGTTGTGCTGGACTTCATTATATGGTTCATATATTTTTTCTACAGCCATCTTCTTCAATTACTCCTTATTTTAGTATTTCTGCAACACGTAATTTAGCACTACGCGCTCTATTATTCTCGTCTAAATCTGAATCAGTTGCTGTGATAGGTTTGCGATTCACTCTTTTTAATTTAGGTGTATACGCTTCAGGAATAATTGGTAACCCTCTAGGCACGTCAGGACCTTTTTCATATTCTTGGAAAATTTGCTTGCATAATCGATCTTCCAATGAATGGAAAGTAATCACTGATATTCTGCCACCTACTTTAACTAATTCAATTGCTTGTTCAATTGAATCTTCAAATGCAGATAATTCATCATTAACCGCGATACGTATAGCTTGAAAAACTCGTTTGGCAGGATGACCACCTTTTCGACGAGCTTTAGCCGGAATACCTTCTTTAATGATATCTACAAGTTCTAATGTTGTTTCGATTGGTTGTCGTTCACGATGCGCTTCAATTCGTCGTGCGATTTGCTTTGAAAATGATTCCTCACCATAACGGTAAAACGTCTTAACTAGCGCTTCAAACGACCAGTTATTCACTACTTCGTAAGCGCTTAATTTTTGGGTCTGATCCATTCTCATATCTAATTTTGCATCGTGATGATAACTAAATCCTCTTTCAGGGATATCTAGTTGAGGACTTGAAACCCCTAAATCGTAGTAAATACCATCCACTTTTTCAATTTCTAATTTTTTTAAAATGTCAGTTAATTCTCTAAAGTTACTGTGCACAAACGTGACTTTGTGTAGATGATCTTTTAACACTTCTTTAGCATTTTCAATAGCGGAAGTATCTTGATCTATTGCAATTAATCTACCGTCATCGTTCAATTGATTTAATAAATAGAGTGCATGTCCCGCACCACCAAGCGTACAGTCTACGTAAATACCATCTTCTTTGATGTCAAGATAATCAATTGTTTCTTTGAGCATGACGCTTATATGATGAAACACGGTTAATTCCTCCATTAAAAATCAAAATCTATTAAATCTTCAGCAATATCCTCGAAACTTTCTTCAGATTCATTATAAAAATCATTCCATGTTTCTCGATCCCAAATCTCAATTCGATTTGAAACACCTATTACTGTACATTCTTTAGTTAAGTTAGCGTACTTCCTCAAGTTTTGAGGTATATTGATACGCCCCTGTTTATCAAGTTCAACTTCAATGGCACCAGAGAAGAACATACGCATAAACTTACGTGCATCTTTTTTTGTCATCGGTAAGGTTTTCATTTTATCTTCAATTTGTTGCCATTCTTCAAGTGTGTAACCAAATAAACATTTATCAAGGCCTCGCGTGATAATAAATCGTTCATTTAAGTCATATCTAAACTTAGACGGAATAATCATACGACCTTTAGCATCAAGTTGATGCTCGTATTCTCCCATGAACATTATTATCACCTCACCTTATTTATAATTTACCACATCTCACCACTATCCTCCACTAATTCTGTAAAATATCTTAAAATTCTTTATAAATATATAAAAAGACCCATTCTATCTTATTGATAAAATGGGTCAAATACTTATTAAATCAAGGTTTGATTATAATTTGTTCAAATGTATATTCAAGTGGTGGATAGGTGGAGGGGCTGAACACATCTATCCCAAAATCATTCATGATTTGTAGTGGATTCCATATTCTTTCTTGCAAGCCGTGGAGTGGACGTAACACATGTTCTAACTCTCTAAAATGTTTCATGCTAATATCGTTCTCTCTTTCGATATTAAGTAAATAGCGTTTTAACAAGTAATCAAATTGATCATTATGAATTTCATTATTCTTGTTCACTAAATTTACGTTATCTTGATTACCCTCTACTTCAGCTAACAAATGTTTATAAATTTTAGCGTGCTCCGCTTTAAGTTCTTCGACTCGTTGAATAAAGTCTTCCGAAGCCTGTTCACGAACAAACTTTGTTCTATCATTTTCAATACCTAATTGAATCACATTATCTGCTTTCAGTTGATATTGGTCTAATAGCTTATCTGTTCTTTCAGTGATATACGTCATTTTCATTCGTGATAAGACGATAGGCATCTCTACGTTTAAGAGTTTGAATACTTCGTTTAATTCTGCCCAATATTTAATTTCACTAGGTCCCCCAACAAACGCCACTGTATTAAAGAGCCACTCTTCCATCACTGGCCTTGTTACTACATTATTAGAAAAGCGTTCCGGTTCAGACTCGATTAAACTTAATATCTCTTCTTTTGAAAATTCAACATCCGATTTACTTAGTTTGAAGACGTCTCCCTCTTTAGTTAAGAGTTGTCGCATATTATCTTTATGTAAGAATAAATGCACATTTGTTTCCGTTTGAATCATTTGTTCTAACCCTAACGTCTTTGTTTGTTGTTGAGTAGACCTAAACGCTTCATCAATTTCTTGATGCTTTTCAATTATTTTTTTTAACAATGGTTTTTCAAGTTGACGTAATTGGTCAAATTGCGCATCAATAAATAATACACCATGTTCTTTGAAAACTTCATGTAACAATCCTTTAAATAAATCTGTCCATGTATCAAACTGGTTTATGATATTTAAACATTTATTGTAAAGTGGTTTGGTATTTTCAGTTTCTTTTAATTCTTTGAAAAATTGTTTCAAAGTCTCAATAAGTGCTTCTTTATCTGGTGAATAACGCGACACATTCGTTTCAAGTGGCGTCATAGTATGGTATTTTATTTTATGCAATTGAGCTTCTTTTGAATTGTAAACGTAAGTATGGTTTACTTCGTCAAAATCATGATCTTCACCAGCAATCCAAAATACAGGCACAACCGGTTTATTATGTTCCTCACTTAATTGATTGCTTAATATTACAATGGACAGTATTTTATGAAATGTATATAAAGGGCCACCAAACATTCCTGCTTGTTGTCCACCTATGACTACCTTCGCACCATTTTCTAGTGCTTTTAAGTTTTCTTGTTGAGACGCAGTTATATCTAAATCAGACATATATGCCCCGATAATTTGCGCTAACTGTTGTTCTCTTCCATTATTCGAACTATTCATTCTATTAATGAAGCTTGATTGTTCAACCGGATTATATTGATAAAATTTTAATAGTTGTTCGTCACTATTTTCTAATTTAGTAATAAACGCATCTTTTTCTTTAAAATATGTTACTTGACAGTCCATACCCATACTCCTTCAACATTGCTATTACTCATATAGTATAAAGATTATAGCACTATCTGACAATTTTACGGCTTACATATGAAAGAAATATTTTTCATTTGTGACTTCAACACTTCTTCCATTATTCAATTAAATGAAATTTACCTACTTTTTGCGTTATAATAACATAAAATAAATAAGGGGGCATTGCAATATGAGTGAAGTGAAACATCTTGAAATCAATTATAAAACTGATGAATTATTTGAGGCGTTCAGGGCATTCGGCAATCAAGATTTATATATGGTAGAAGAGTTTAATGGACAAATGATTGATGCGAGCTCTGACTCACCATTCTATGGCATCTTCAATGGGGAAAATTTAGCTGCCCGTATGGCACTATTAAAAAAAGGTGACGTAGAGGAAAAGTATTTCCCAAAATATGATGACTACCTATTATTATGGAAATTAGAAGTTTTAGAACAATATAATAATCGAGGGTATGGAAAAGATTTAATTGACTATGCTAAATCTTATAATATGCCTATTAAAGCAATCGCACGTCAAGAATCTAAAGAATTTTTAATTAGTCATGGGTTCGAAGATGTTCAAGCAAAGAATCCAGAAGGTCACGATGTATTAATCTGGGCACCAAACAACTAATAGCTTTTAATAAATATCACAACCTGAGATGTTGAGAATAGCGTTTAGACTTTGATATATAATCAGTCGTACAAAGTATAAACATTGCTATCCTACGTCTCAGGTTGTCGGCTATTTAACCCTTCTCAATTAAATCCACTAATTCAGTTAACGTTGTAATTTCATAATCTGGTTGAATACCTGTATTATTGTCTTTCCCTCTAATGTTAAACCAACATGTAGCAATATTAGCGTTCTTTCCTCCCAATATATCAGAGGTTAAAGAATCTCCAACTATTATTGAATTTTCACGTTTGTCATTACCAATCTTTTTGAAAATAAAATCAAAAAACTCAGTCATTGGCTTTTGATAACCAGTTTCCTCAGATATAAATACATCATCAAACATCTCTTTATCTTCTAGTTGAGCAATACGACGGTTCTGGGTATCTGTCACACCGTTTGTCACTATATATAATTCACACATTTGTGATAAACGATCAAGCGTTTCTAAAGTTGTATCGAAATGTTTAAGTGGTGCTTTAGCCAATTCATCTCTAAATATTACATCCGCCTCTTTCCCATCAACCTCAATATTATAATGATTAAAATATTCTATAAAACGATGAGATAATACTTCTTCTTTCGTTAACTCATTCTTTTGAAAAGCTTCCCAATGTGCTTGATTGACTTGCTTGAAAAACTGAAAATCCTTTGCAGTAGGATAATGATTATAATGCTTCGCCATATTATGAAACGCCTTATCCTCAGCATCGTAAAAATCTACAATTGTGTCATCAAAATCCAGTAAAATTGTATTGTATTTCATACCTGTACATCCTTAATTATTTTTATGTATACAGTTTAACAGAAAATGTATTAGCAATAAAAAAAGACCAGAGCGTTTGCTCTGGTCAACTATTATGATAGCTATTAGAAACCGAAGATTTTTCCTAATACACTTACTCCGTTTTCTACAATTCCTACGATGCTTGTACCTAACTTAGCCCAGTCTTTGTCTTGTCCAGCTTGTACTGCGTTTGCGATTGCTTCTGCGATTTTTTGCATTATAATCTCTCCATTTCTTTAATTTTTTAATTTAGTAAATTTGTATTTTGTATTATTGCTTTATTAGAAACCGAAGATTTTTCCTAGAGCGCTTACTCCGTTTTCTACGATACCCACGATGCTTGTACCTAATTTAGCCCAGTCTTTGTCTTGTCCAGCTTGTACTGCGTTTGCGATTGCTTCTGCGATTTTTTGCATTATAATCTCTCCATTTCTTTATTTATTAGCATTTTGTTTTTATTGATTAAATTAGAAACCGAAAATTTTTCCTAAGAAACTAATACCATTTTCTAAAATACCTACGATGCTTGTACCTAATTTAGCCCAATCTTGGTTTTGTCCTGCTTGTACTGCGTCTGAAATTGCTTGTACTATTTTCATGTTAAATTCTCCATTCCTTTTTTATTTTTTATATTAGAAACCTAAATATTTGCTTAGTAAACCTACACCATTTTCTACAATACCAACAATGCTTGTACCTAATTTAGTCCAATCACCATTAATACCAGCTGTTACTGTATCTTTAATTGAGTTGAATAAACCTTCCATTTTATACACTCCTTAAATTTGATAGGTAAAATTCTTAAAACGATTGTTAGGTTGTTGTGTTTAACTATCGTTTTGATACTTATACTATAAAGTCCTTCTTCCATCTATTGGCTCTTTTTTCTTAACTTGGACATTAATCATCAAAACTGTAAAGCAAAGATTGTAAATCACACACTTAGGAATTCAAATATGTTTTGCAAAATCTGACAATTCTGCAAACGTTTACAATACCTTTACACTGGCTTTACAGAGCTGATTATTATTTATCTTTCTTTAATATAACTACGCAAATTTTATATTTATTAATAATGAGAAATTATGAAAAATGAGAGGGTATAAGAGGATTTTGTAGTATAGTAGGTAATATATGTCCAATTCATTTATAAGAAGAGGTATTTTATGTATTTAATTTTAGCTATATTCACTTTTATTAGTGCTATAGTAAGTATGAGTTTTTCCATACAATCTAGCTATATTAGTCGATCAACCATTTCTTACTACGCACTTTCACGTAGCCTTTCAGCAACTGTTCTTTCTATCATTACGTTAGTTTTTATCAATAATAATTTCCTAATTATTGTTTCAATTTTAATGATACTTATACAATTCTTTGATGGCTTTATAGGGTTAATTATGAAAAATAAATTTAAAACTATTGGCCCTTTCTTAACAGCGCTCATTAATTGTAGTTTGTTAATTATATTTATTATTATTTAAACTCTGATGTATATTGAGTGTCGCTCTATAGATAGAATTGTAAGTTACAATTACACGTAATTAGTGAAAAATATAAACTTTTTTTATATGATAACTATTGCTAAATAAGTTTTCTTTAGCTATAATAATTGTTGTGTTAAAAAATTATGTCCTGGTAGCTCAGCTGGATAGAGCAATGGCCTTCTAAGCCATCGGTCGGGGGTTCGAATCCCTCCCAGGACGCTATTAACCGAAAATTAAACACTTTTCGAAATTAAGAATCCCATAACGACGGGGTTCTTTTTATTTTGCCTATTAATAACACACCATATAATACAAATTTTTAGGGACTTTTTAGGGACCCGAGCCCCTCACATAAAAAAAGCCACGCTCATAAGAACATGGTTTGTGTTTTTTTGAAAATTACGCATAAAAAAATAACCGTACCTATTAAGATACGGTTACTAGACGTCTATCAAATGAGTGGTCAGTTACTTACTGCTAAACGCAAGCAAGACCTCCGTACATATAAAAACGTAACTCCGACTATTTACATAACCGGGTACGCCAGTGCTATGCACTGTTTCCTCACATTTATTATAACATAAAAAGCCATAACCCGAATAGAATTATGGCTAGATCGTTTAGCGTTAAACTATGTTTATATTATAACATATAAAGAGGCAACCGTCAGTAACGGTTAACCTCAAGTACACTCCGCAGATATGTACCGCAATTTCTATTTGATTATAACACAAAAAACAACCGCCCAGTGACATGCGTAGGCGATTATACATATAAAAGGAAATATTTATGAGTGCATGTGAATTGATTATAACATAAAAAATAGGGCAGTCACTTGGACTACCCTAAATTGGAGGGTTCAGATAATGTTCTATACATAGTATAACACACTAGAATACTTTTGCAATTCTTAAACGCTCATACCATATCCAACCGTTGTTATTTTTTGAATAAACACGACACCAACCGTCTTTAACTTCAAATACATAAAATTGGCTATAACCCGCTCTATAAACATCGTTTGTTGTATACCATTCCTTACCTTTAAATTTAACTAAAGTGGCTCCGTAATGGTCAACTCTTGCTCTAAATCTGGCCTTAGATGATTTCTTCATACTTCTAGGTGGAATGCTACCAACTTTTAATCCATTAGTGCTATCTAGTTTGTTTTTTTGGTTAACTACTTGTTTATTCGGTTTATTCGCTAATTTACTCCCACCTGAAGTTTTATAAATATCTTTAACGATAAGACGTTCATACCATACAAAACCGTTATTGCTAGCACTGTATACTCTAGCCCAACCATCACGAATTTC
>NZ_PPRG01000008.1 GCF_002902625.1 Staphylococcus devriesei | reverse complement strand
AAACTAAAATGAAAAAATTAGATAAATATGAAAACTATGTATGAATTTATTAAAATATATTCTGTTCTAAGTTCTAAAAAAAGTTTAAAAAATTTCAATAAAAATGTTTATATATGTGGTGAGGTGGTACAAGTAAGAAGTGAATAAAAAATAGAAAATAAGGAGAGTTAAACTATGGGCTTTATTGTTATGTTAATCGTCGGCGGCTTAATCGGTTGGATTGCCGGTATGATTATGGGTAAAGATATTCCAGGCGGCATCATCGGTAACATCGTCGCTGGATTAATCGGTTCAGCTGTAGGTAGTAAATTATTAGGTACTTGGGGTCCTGTATGGGGCGGAGTACCAATTATCCCAGCATTAATCGGTGCAATTATCGTTATTTTCGTAGTATCATTAATTTTACGTGCTTTAAGAAAATAATGTTTATAGATGATAAAAGAGGGCTGCTTGTAATAAGTAGTCCTCTTTTTTGTATATATAATAATCAGAAGTTTAGTTTATGATAATTCTACTAGGTGATTGTGTTGCAATATTATAGTTATGAACATCGTCATAATCATAATTTTTAATAATTTCACAACCTAATGGATGTCTGCCATTATCTACATGGTTATTTATTTCTTCAAGTACTTCTAAAATTTCATATTCAGGTGTTTCGGTATTGAAAGAATATTTAAATATATGACCGTGAGTTGATCTTACAGTGGCAATAAGTTCTTCGTCTATCATTTTATAATCTAATAATTCCATTATTGCACCCCCAGTATTTGTAATTTGCTACCTTCAATGTATCATTTAAAAGTGCATAATGACAGGGGTTTTACTTAAATGTGAATGATTATCATTTCATAAATAATATGTGGTTATTAACTTTATTTTTAAAGGAAAATAAATTAAAAAATGGCATAAAAATAGGGTGACGTCGGGTTAAGGCGTCACCCAGGAGTATTATGTTCATGAATATAAAAGACTTTGTAGTTATCGCTAACTACACATTTATAGTATCATGTATTCTATTCTAAAGACAATCATAATTCCTTAAAAATCACGAAATTTTTTCATTACTATAAAAATTGTAAAAATTTTTAATTGAGAGACGTTTATTATATTTAGATGTTTTATTGTAAGACTACCTTCAATCTCATATACAAATATGGCATAATAGATATAAATTTTATCGAAGGGGGTCTTTGCATGGAAGGATTATTGACTTTTATAACAATTACATTGCTTATCATAATTGTGCCAGGGCCTGATTTTTTAATAGTTACGAAAAATACTATTAACGGCGGAAAAATGAACGGTATAATGGCGGCACTAGGTATAAGTTCAGCGCATATTGTCTATTCTTCGTTAGCAATTTTTGGCATTATATATATTAACAAGTTTATACTATTTATTTTTAACAATTAAAATATTAGGTGCTATCTATTTAATTTATTTAGGTATTCAAAGTATTTTTATGGCTAGACGACCAATGAAATTTAATGTTAAAAATAGTGAAGTGAATAATATAAATTATTTTACTTCATATCGACAAGGATTTTTAAGTACAATTTTAAATCCTAAAGCACTACTATATTATATAAGTGTTCTTCCTCAATTTTTATCAAATGATGGTATGGAAATTAAATTACAGATAACTATAATATCACTAATAGTAGTTACAGTAATTTTGTGCTGGTTTATATTTTGTGTATATATCTTTAGTTACATTAAATTACTTTTTAGTAATACTAAAATTAAAGCAATATTCGATTATTGTGTAGGTCTAATTTTAATAGGATTATCATTTAATTTATTGTTAAGTAAAAGTAGCTAATTAAAAAAAGAGGAATAAAAAATGAAAATATATTTAGTGAGACACGGTGAATCTCAATCTAATTATGACAATAAACATCATCGCTCTTACTTCTGTGGCCAATTAGATGTGTCACTCACAGAGAAGGGTGTGGCAGGAGCGAAGGCTCTAGAAACGTATTTTAAAGATATACAAGTCGATCATGTTTATGTTTCAGATTTAACACGTACTCAAGAAACGTATCGCCATATCTTTCCTTATAAAATACCTACAACCATTACATCGTTATTACGCGAACGTTCTCTAGGTGTGTTTGATGGCAAATATAAAGATAAATTGGCGCAAGAAGAACAGTTTAGTCGTTATTTTAATCATCCCGATTATAAAGATTTTAGACATAGTTTTACGCAAAAAGCTCCAGAAGGTGAAAGCTATAGAGACGTTTATTATAGGGTGCAATCATTTTTTGAAAATGTGGCACACAAAGAAGACGATGCTGTTGTTATTGTTGCACATCAAGTGGTAATCAGATGTATTTTAGTTTACTTTGAAATGATATCTGAAAAAGAAGCTTTAGACTATAATGTGGAAAACTGTAAGCCATATTGCATAGAAATATAAAAAAGCTCCCAATATTGATTAGAGTTAATATAACTTAATCATATTGGGAGTTACTTCTATTTATCTAAGACATCAGTTTTAATATTTTTATCATCTAAGAATTTCTGGATTTTATCTTGTTGTTTACCATTAACATCGCCAGCATAATGTGTAGGTACATCTACTACATTTATTGTATTTTGAGGCTCGTAATTGAGTTCTTCAATGCTTTTATCGACGTCAGAAATTGTACTATTTAACGCGTGGAAATAGTTAATAATGCGGTCCACATTTTCTTTATATCCGCTAGGAAGAGTATTGTTTTTAACAAATTTCTTGAAATGTAAATCGTTTTTTACGGCTAAGTTAGAAAGATTGCTCAGTTTTTTAGCTTGTTCATCTGTCACTCGAGTTTGTCCAGTACTTTGACGATCAATTTCGCTTTGCATTACATATTTATTATCTAAAATATCGCTATTAACATCTAAATATTTTTTAATTGCTTTATTCATTTCATCTTCACTAAGTTTTTGACCTTTTTTATCAGATGAAAAGATATCGCTCTCAGTTAAATTTTTAGCGTGCTCAGGCGCGTTGACACCATTCTTATGATGATGATTACTACTTGTTTTTTGATTATCTTCTTGAGGCGCACAGGCACTTAAAGTAAGTAACAACGTTAAAAAGACACCTATTATCATACTCTTTTTCATAGATTTCAATAATCTCCTTTATCAGTCAAACATCTACTTTTAAGCATAATAATAGAGTATCATTTATAGAAAAAGATTTGAACGTTTGAAGCTTAAAATTATTTACAATCTATGAACAATTTGTGGCAATCTTGAAAAAGGTTATTTTATGATTTTTTGAAAACTATATAAAAGTAAGAAAAAATAAAAAAAGCAGAATGCTCATTAAGAGCTTCTGCTACACGAAGATATTTGATAGGTTAAGTGTCTGTTTATAGAAATAAATTCTAACAGTTTTTTGGAATAGTAGTTTGGTTAACTTAGTTTCTAATAATTATTAATTTCTAATGATATAATCAAACGCGTTTAAGCCTGCATTGGCACCAGCGCCCATTGAAATAATAATTTGTTTATTTTTTTGATCAGTAACGTCACCAGCAGCAAAGATTCCCGGAACGTTAGTGTTGTTATTGCGGTCGATAACAACTTCTCCACGGTTATTCAATTCTACTGCGTCACCAATCCAACTAGTATTTGGAACTAAACCAATTTGTACGAAGATACCATCTAGGCTTAATTCTTTCATTTCACCTGACGCTAAGTCTTCGTAACTAATACCAGTTACATGGTCTTCACCTAAAACTTCAGCAGTTCTAGCATTTGTATGGATATCTACGTTTGATAGAGAACGTAAACGATCTTGTAATACAGTATCTGCTTTAAGTTCAGATGCATATTCAAATAAAGTAACATGTTTCACGATACCAGCTAAATCAATAGCAGCTTCGACACCAGAGTTACCGCCACCTATTACTGCAACGTTTTTATTTTCAAATAATGGTCCATCACAGTGAGGGCAGAAAGCAACCCCTTTATTAATTAAGCGATCTTCGCCAGGGATATTAAGTTTACGCCAACTTGCTCCTGTTGAAATAATAGCAGTTTTTGTTTCAAGAACTGCATCATTTTCAAGTGTTACACGAATAGCTTGATCAGTTTTCTCAATATTTGTAGCGCGGATACCTGTCATAGTATCAATATCGTAGTCTTCAATGTGTGCTGCTAAATTAGCAGAAAATTGAGAACCTGTTGTTTCTTTAACAGTAATAAAGTTTTCGATACCTGCTGTATCGTTAACTTGTCCACCAATGCGGTCAGCGACAATACCTGTACGTAAACCCTTACGTGCAGTATAAATTGCAGCACTACCACTTGCTGGTCCACCACCGATGATTAATACATCGTATGGGTCTTTATTTTCATATTCAGAAGCGTCTTGAGTGCTTCCTAGTTTAGTTAAAATATCTGAAATAGTCATACGACCATTGCCAAATTCTTCACCGTCTAAGAACACTGCAGGTACTGCCATAATATCCTCTGATTCTTCACGGAAAACAGCACCATCAATCATTGTATGAGTAATGTTAGGGTTAACAACACTCATTAAGTTTAGTGCTTGTACGACATCTGGACATTTTTGACAAGTTAAACTTACATAAGTTTCGAAGTTGTAATGGCCTTCTAAACTTTTGATTTGGTCAATAATTGATTGTTTCTCTTTAGGCGCACGACCGCTTACTTGTAAGATAGCAAGTACAAGTGAGTTAAATTCGTGGCCTAAAGGAATACCAGCAAATGTTACGCCGTTTTCTTCTTCAGGTTTACTGATTGTAAAACTTGGCGTACGTTTTAATTCTTTTTCAACAATAGTGATATGTTCAGACATCTCAGCGATTTCATCTAAAAGTTCTTTTAACTCTCTAGATTTATCATCAGAACCTATGCTAGCTCTGAATTCAACGTCGCCTTCCATAAGGCCTAAGAGTTGTTGTAATTGTTCTTTCAAATCAACATTAAGCATTTTTTAATGCCTCCTTAAATTTTACCTACTAAGTCTAATCCTGGTTGTAATGATTCAGAACCTTCTTCCCATTTAGCTGGGCATACTTCACCTGGATGTTTACGTACATATTGTGCTGCTTTAATTTTATTTACTAATGTGCTAGCGTCACGGCCAATACCGTCTGCATTGATTTCAGCGGCTTGTACTACGCCATCAGGGTCAACGATGAATGTACCACGTTGAGCTAAACCAACTTCTTCATCTAATACATCGAAGTTACGAGTGATTGTTTGTGAAGGGTCACCAATCATGTGGTATTGGATTTTACTAATAGCATCTGAATGATCGTGCCAAGCTTTGTGTACGAAATGAGTGTCAGTTGAAACTGAGAATACATTTACGCCTAAATCTTGTAATTTATCATATTGATTTTGTAAATCTTCTAATTCAGTTGGACATACGAATGAGAAGTCAGCTGGGTAGAAGCATACTACACTCCATGAACCTTTTAAATCATCTTGGCTTACTTCTTTGAATTCGTCATTTTTAGGATCATAAGCTTGCGCTGTGAATGGTAAAATTTCTTTGTTAATTAAAGACATAACTTAAATTCCTCCTGATTTTCGTAAAATTAATTAGAACTACATAATAATCATTGCTTATTTATAATAATTCTAATCTCTTAGTTATTATTATTGCACTTCAGTTCTTATTCGTCAACTTAATGTGCTTATAGCTGTAAAATCATTGTGTTAATAGTGTTATATTAGGATTTTTAATATTGTGTTAAGAAGTTTAAGAAGTATTGAATTTTAAGATTTTTTATTAAACAATGTAAATTTCAAATACTTCTTACTATCAATTATCCTTTATCATTCTCAACTAAACATTAGTATTTGATAATGAATAGTCTCTAGAAGAATTTTTTTTTGAAAATGAAAAAGTAAAACGTCAGCAAGCAACGTTTATATTTAGTGAAGAAGATGAAAAAGAAAGAGGAGGGGATAGAAACTATAAAATTTCAAAGATTTCGTTATCCCGTCCCCACGAGGTTGCATGAACTAAAAGCTAAGATGTTTTTTATATTAATTGCTCAACGTTATTTAAATGAATTGTTATTCTACAACTTGAACAGTAACAGAACCAACTTTATCATATTCAGCAGTATACTTACCTTGTTCTAAGTGTAAAGGAGAGATAAACGTACCTGATGAAATAAATTGTCCTTTTTGAAGTTGTTTACCATGAGAATGTAACTTTTTATTGAGCCACTTAATAGCTTCAACTGGGTTACCGAGTACTTCGCTAGAGTGGCCTGTTTTAATTTGAGTTCCATCTTTAAATAATTTTAAATTAATATCTGCAAACTGATTATATTCGAGTGGTGTTACGCGCTCACCAACAACGATTAAACCAGTAGCCGTATTATCTGAAATTAAATCACTTAAAGTAAAATTAGGGAACCAGTCTTTATAGCGAGCATCAGGGATTTCTATACCAGGAGCTATTTTCACACTTTCTAGTATAGTTTGGTTATCCGCATCTTCAGGGAGATCGGCTGTCAGCTCAAAAATAATTTCAGGTTCTAGTAATGGATCAAATAAATTGGCCAATGATACATTAGCATCATTAAATACGACTTGGTTTGATAATATTGTTCCATAGGCTGGCTCATCAGTATTAGCGATGGCCTGCGTAGCAGCGCTCGTCATACTTACTTTGTAGCCTTTAACAGTAGTGTCGTTTTTGGTATTAAGTTGGTTAATTAGATCATCTTGTGTTTTGTATGCTTCTGATTCGCTAATGTTGAAGGATTTACTTACAAATTCGATATGTTGTTTAGAAACGTATGCTTGATATAAGGCGTTCGATACTTCTTTATTTACTTGAGTCATAATATCTCTCCTTAAATTTCTGAAAATTGTTATTATTATGATAACTATAATTAGGTCTTCATGCAAACCGTTTAAGTAGTATTGTGAGGTCATTTTAAAAGAAAAATTAAATATAAATTGTTACGATATAAATACTAAGGATAAAAGGAGATAATGTGATGGCAGACTATGTTTATGATTTAATGAAAAGACACCATTCGGTAAGAAAATTTAAAAATAACCCGTTAAGTGAAAAAACAGTGAGAAAGTTAGTTGAAGCTGGCCAGAGCGCTTCTACATCAAGTTATTTACAAACATATTCAATTATTGGTGTTGATGATCCTAGAATAAAAGAACAGTTAAAAGAGGTCTCAGGGCAGTCTTATGTGGTAGATAATGGTTACTTATTTGTATTTATTTTAGATTATTATCGTCATAGTCTAATTAATGAAAAAGTAGATATTGATATGGAAACGTCTTTTGAATCAGCAGAAAACTTATTAGTAGGCGCAATTGATGTAGCATTAGTATCTGAAAATATAGCTTTAGCTGCTGAAGATATGGGCTATGGTATCGTTTATTTAGGTTCATTACGTAATGACGTAGGTCGCGTACGTGAAATTTTAGACTTACCTGAGTATGCATTCCCGTTATTTGGAATGGCAGTAGGCGAACCTTCTGAGGATGAAAATGGCTCGCCAAAACCACGTTTACCATTTGAACATGTATTCCATAAGAACGTATACAATAGTAATAAGAAAGAACAACAAGAAGAATTAGAAAAATATGATGAGCGTGTTAGTAATTATTATAAAGAACGTACGAACGGACAACGTTCAGAAACGTGGTCACAACAAGTAGCCGGGTTCTTAGGTAAAAAGGCTCGTTTAGACATGTTAGAACAATTAAATAAAGCAGGCTTTATGAAAAGATAAAGAATATAAAAAAGCGTAGCCCATGTTTCCGTAATGTTGATATATGACAACATTGGAATGTCGGCTACGCTTTACTAATCAAATTATTAATTAGTAGATAAATCACCATATTGATCTGAATTAAATTTTTCTTTATCGAGATTACCAGTTAATTTAGCTGTACCTGTACCAGCAAGTATAGAGTCATTAACGTTCAATGCAGTACGTCCCATGTCGATAATAGGTTCGATAGAGATAAGGACACCAGCTAAAGCTACTGGTAAATTAAGTGTTGATAAAACAAGGATTGAAGCGAATGTTGCACCGCCACCAACACCAGCAACACCGAATGAACTAATTACTACTACACCGATTAAAGTCAGAATAAATTGTAAATCGATGTCTACATGCGCAACTGGTGCTACCATGATTGCTAGCATAGCTGGATAGATACCTGCACAACCATTTTGTCCAATTGATAAACCGAATGAGGCTGAGAAGTTAGCTATACCATCCGGTACGCCTAAACGTTGCGTTTGGGTTTGAACATTTAATGGTAATGAACCAGCACTTGAACGTGAAGTAAAGGCGAATAGTAATACTTCTAATGTTTTCTTAACATAACGAATAGGGTTAATACCCATAACTGCTAAGATAATTAAGTGAATAATATACATTGTGATTAAGGCAGCGTAAGATGCGATCATAAATTTACCTAGCGTCCAAATTGCTTCGAAGTCACTTGTAGCAATTGTAGAAGCCATGATAGCAATGATACCATACGGTGTTAATCTCAAAACAAAAGTAACAATTGCCATAACAAGAGAGTAAATAGCATCGATACCACGTTTTAATAAGTCCCCGTGTTCAGGTTGTTTACGTGCCACACGTAAGCATGCAAATCCTACAAAGACTGCGAAGATAACAACAGCAATTGTAGAAGTCGTTCTTTGACCAGTGAAATCTAAGAACGGATTACTTGGTAATAATTCTAGAATTTGTTGAGGCAATGTATTTGCAGTTAAATCTTTGGCCTTACTACTAATTTCGCTTCCGCGTGAACTTTCTGCGCTACCTAAGTCAATACTTGAAGCGTCTAAGCCAAATACAATTGCATAAAAAATCCCTACTATAGCAGCTATTGCTACAGTACCAATTAAGAACATAAAAATATAAGAACCAATTTTAGCGAATTTATCACCAATTTGTATTTTGCTAAATGCAGAAACGATTGAAATAAAGATTAATGGCATAACTATCATTTGTAATAAAGCAACATAGCCGTCTCCGACAATACTGAACCAATCTGTAGTTGTTTCGATTACTTTAGAGTTAACGCCATATATTAGATGTAAAGCTATCCCGAATATAATCCCTACACCTAGGGCAGTAAAAACTCTTTTTGGGAATGACACATGTTTCTTAGCCATAATAAATAGCCCAACAATAAAGGCAATCATTATAACAATATTAATAATTGTAAAAAACGTCCCCATGAAATTAATCTCCTTTGTGCAATTTTTAATTCCGATATACTTAATAAGAATAATACTGTTTAGCTGTTAATTCAATACCTAAAAGTAAAAAGATGTATATAACCTTGTTTTTATTATTAATATAATTAAATATATAAAATTATTTATTAATTGTTTTGTTGGTTATTTACTAAGATAATTTTCTATTATATAATTGATAATGATTATCAATAGGAGGTTTGTTTTTGAAATATTTTCTAATAACGGTAGGAGTCTTATTTACCATAATTGGTTTTGTAGGAGTTGTCTTACCTTTATTACCAACAACTCCCTTTTTGCTAGTAGCTGTTATTTGTTTTTCTAATAGCTCAGAAAAATTTAGAAACTGGTTAGTAAACACTAAAATATATAAAAATTACGTTGAAAGCTTTCGAAATAATAAAGGCTACACCTTAAAAAATAAATTTAAGCTTTTGCTTAGTTTATATATAGTTATTGGATTTTCAATTTTTATGATTGATAATACTCTCGTAAGAATTGGATTGGTAATAATGGTATGTCTACAAACAATAGTTCTATTCACTTTTGTAAAAACACTTCCGGAAAATTAAAAGGGGGACATAACTCATGTTTATGGCAGAAAATTATTTGCAATTAAAAAAAGGTAGCGCTAAAGAAACAGCAGCACGTTTTAATAATCGACAAGGCATTGAAAATATTAAAGGATTTAAAGATATGATAGTAACCATCACTAACGACACTAACGATGTAGATGAAGTTAAAATACTAACTATATGGGAGTCGAAAGATGCATTTAATAACTGGTTACATTCAGATGAATTTAAAAATGCACATAAAAATGTAAGACAACATAGTGAAGATAGTGAGAGTCCTATTTTAAAAAATGAAGTTAGCACTTATGAAGTTGCTTATAAATATAAACAATACGAGAAATAGTATTAAATGAAATATTTGGGTATTTTGATAACTTATATAGAATTTTAAGCTAGAGAGATAGATATGAGTGAAAAAAATTAGTAGTGATTACTGGATTATCTTCAAGACTCGATTTTGAATTGGCAAAATTATTTGCCCAAGATAGCTTTGATGTAGCAATGTCAGATACAAGTGAAAGAATCTGTAAATCAGCTAAAAAGCAAATTTAAACTAAAGATAAATCTAAGTTTACTGTTAACTATTGAATTTTATAACCATATAGAAACAGCCTTAAGATAATTTAGATAAAATCACCTTAAGGCTGTTTCTGATGAGCAATTATAGTCCCAATTTTGGTTTTACTTGTAATAGATAATAAAGTCCTTGATTTGTATTAGACTTCTCATCTCATTAAAGATTAAACAAACGTGCTAAAAATCCTTTTTTCTCTTCAGTTGGTCTGCCAAGAGGGGAAGATTGTGATTGTTGTGTTTTAATATCTTCTTTTAATGTATCAATTGATTGTTGATTATTATCATTAATCTCTTTAACTAAACTATTTTTAGTGTATTCTGATTGTTCTTTTTGAGCAGTTTGAATAGCTTCTTGAGAGTTTTGAATCGCAAGCAACGATTGATTGTTAGTTTCTAATTTCTCAGTGATTTGGCTTTGTAGCTCTTTTAATTCGTTTTGCTGTTGATGAACTTGGCTGATCATTTGACCAAGCATTTGGCGTTCTTCACGCATTTTTTGAATTTCAGAGCGTAAATCATCTACTAATTGAGAAACGCCATTGTCAGTAGGTAACTGTTCATTATCATCTTTAACAATGACTTGTAAAAAGTCTTTTTCCTTTTCTAATTCTTCAAAGGCTAAATCATAACTATTAGTTTGTTTAACTTTTTCCGCAATATCTTGGAAAAGTTCAATATCTTCATCTTTAAAATCAGTAGCTTCACGGCCACGATATTCGGTCTTACTAAGTTGGTAGCCACGTTCTTCTAAATGTTGGACAATTTTACGGACTTGTTTTTCACTTAGTTCGACGCGTTGAGCAAATTCTTTAGTTAACATAGCTCGAAGTCCTTTCATGTAAATATTTATGTACACTGACGTTTGTCTTCGGCCAGTGAAACGTCAGTCTAACCTCGCATACTAGTTTAACCCTTTATACCGCTCATTTCAAGTGTTCTTACAATGGAAGACGTAAATTCATTTTCTCTAAAAGTGTATAAATAATTTCTCTTGCAATACCGTTAGCAAAAACATATTTAAGTATATAATTCGATTTCACACTAGCTGGATAAATGTCTTTTGTGAGCTCAATATTAGATTTAATAAATAAGTCTACCTCAAAAGGCTCCTCATCTTTAGTATAGTTAGGATGAAGATAATTAATTTCACTTTGTTTTTCAAAACTATTATTTAATAATAATTGTTGACGATGTGCTAACTTTTCTTCATCAAATTCTACCTCTGTGCTATATTCTTTTGGTACTTCTATCATCATGAAGTTAATGTCGCGAGAATGTACTTTTTGAGATAGTTTATTTAATTGGCCTTCAATTTTTTCAAGGGTATGCGCAAATAATGCATCATAGTTTGATGAAGGAGATATCATTAAGTGGACTAGAAATGCTGAATTAGTCGTGGCTTCATAATGAGCCAAGGCGAGGCTCACGATTTCATTCTTTTCTGTGCCAACCACAATAGCATAATCATTTTCGGTTTTGTTGTTTTGCAAGGATTGTTTAATTAATGCGCTATTTTCATAAAAGTTAATATCCAATTGTTGATTGTAGAATTCGACCGCTTTATCAAAATATTCATCTTTTAAAGATTCAATTGTATGAAATTCCACGACGTCACCCCCGTAATTTTTTGTTATAGTATAGCACATTTACAAATAGGATAGCTTATATAATTATAAAAATTCTAGAATAATAAAAACACCGCAAAATGAACTATTGTGAAAGTTCATCTTACGGTAAGTTGTGGTTATTAGAACTAGTAATTATGATTTAGGACCTTTAGATTCATTAGCATAATGTGTAATATCAATTTCTTCATAAGCTGAATTGTTTTCTTCAACTTCATTATGCGATGTGTTGTCTTTAGTAGCAACTACTAAGAATTTACCTTTTAAGACTTCTTGTTTATATTCTTCTAAACGTTCTTCAGTTAAGTTAAAACGAGTTAAGACAGCTTCTTCACCGTCTTCACCAGTTAATAATCTTGACATACGGTCACTAAATGAACCACTTGTAGCAATTAATGTAATTTGAGAATTATGTAAATCATCTAAGTGCAATTTACTTTTACTAATTACATATAATTCGTTGTCAGAATAGCCTTCAGCCTTTTTCTTTTCAATAGCATTATAAATTTCATCTTGTTTGTCTAATAAAGTAAAATCTGCCATGTTAATCGCCCTCCATCTTTCGTCCTACTTTTATTAAAATATACCCTAATAAGCGCTTATAAAACTAAACTATACTTATTATATAATTAAATCGATGGAGTTTACAAATAACGCTTCATCCCATCTTGTTATACGCTTACATTCTCAAGTATTGTAATAACGAGCTTCAACTCTCTTTATTATATTGAAAATAAGACGAAAATTTGCTATCATCAGTAAATAATTTATATCGCTCATATAATCTGAAGAATATGGCTTTAGAAGTTTCTACCATGTTGCCGCAAACGACATGACTATGAGTTCAGTAACAATACGGCTAGAAAATAGACGTATATTTAAATGCTATCTAGAAATACTATATATTAATTGTTTGATTTTAGAATATGGCTAAGCTTTCAGACTGGCTCAATGAAGTTGAACAACTTTTTAAAAATAAAGTATTTAAACGATGCATTTAAATCGTCATCTTCTTGAAATTGTATATTACAATGTATTGACTGTTCACTCATAGATCCTGGAACTCGTTATGACGTTTGAGGATTTTTTTGTATACAATTTTAGGAGGTTTTGAAGTGGAAGCGCTCAGACAAAAGGTCAAAGAAGATGGCGTTGTTATTGATGAGAAGATTTTAAAGGTTGATGGTTTTTTAAATCATCAAATCGACGCGAAGTTAATGCATGAAGTAGGTAAAGTTTTTTATGAGCAATTCAAAGATCAAGGTGTAACGAAGATTTTAACTATTGAAGCTTCAGGTATTGCGCCCGCTATTATGGCTGCACTACATTTTGATGTTCCTTGCTTATTTGCGAAAAAGGCTAAACCAAGCACATTAAAAGATGGATTTTACGCTACTGATATACACTCTTTTACTAAAAATAAAACGAGTACGGTCATTGTTTCCGAAGAATTTTTAGATGACAATGATACAGTTTTAATTATCGATGACTTCTTAGCTAATGGAGATGCTTCTTTAGGCCTCTATGATATTGCACAGCAAGCAAAAGCTAAAACTGTAGGTATCGGGATTGTCGTGGAGAAAAGCTTCCAAGATGGCAGACAAAGATTAGAAGAGGCAGGTTTAACTGTGTCTTCATTATGCAAAGTAGCCTCTTTAAAAGGTAATAAAGTTACTTTATTGAGTGAAGACGAATGAAGAATTTTATTTTAAGTTTGCAACATCTATTAGCAATGTATGCGGGGGCTATTCTAGTACCAATTATCGTAGGTACAAGCCTTAAATTTACTCCTGAACAAATTGCTTATTTAGTAACCGTCGATATTTTTATGTGTGGAGTTGCTACGTTTTTACAAGCGAATAAAGTGACGGGTACGGGTTTACCTATTGTACTAGGATGTACGTTCACCGCTGTAGCACCTATGATTTTGATAGGCCAAACGAAAGGCTTAGATGTACTTTATGGTTCTTTATTCTTATCAGGTATTCTGGTCGTTATCATTGCACCGTTCTTTTCATACTTAGTCAAATTCTTCCCACCGGTTGTTACTGGCAGTGTCGTAACTATCATTGGTATCAATTTAATGCCGGTTGCGATGAATTATTTGGCTGGAGGAGAAGGCGCCAAAGACTACGGTGATTCTAAAAATTTAATTTTAGGAGGCGTAACGCTAGTCGTTATTTTGGTATTGCAACGGTTCACAACAGGCTTTTTAAAATCGATTGCCATACTCTTAGGCTTAGTCATAGGTACTATATTGGCGAGTTTATTAGGTGCAGTAGATATTAATCAAGTTGGGGAAGCACATTGGCTTGGCATTCCGCGCCCGTTTCGTTTCTCTGGCTTTGGCTTTGATGTCGGCGCTACTTTAGTGTTTACGATTGTAGCTATTGTCAGTCTAATTGAATCTACAGGTGTTTATCATGCATTGAGTGAAATCACTGGTAGAAAGCTTGAACGTAAAGATTTTCGAAAGGGTTACACTGCGGAAGGTCTTGCGATTATTTTAGGATCAATTTTTAATTCCTTTCCTTACACTGCCTATTCTCAAAATGTAGGCTTAGTATCTCTTTCAGGTGCTAAAAAGAATAAGATTATTTATGGCATGGTTATATTACTTCTAATCTGTGGTTGTATTCCTAAGTTAGGTGCACTGGCTAACATCATTCCTTTACCAGTTTTAGGTGGTGCTATGATAGCAATGTTTGGCATGGTCATGGCATATGGTGTTAGTATTTTAGGACACATCGATTTTAAAAATCAAAATAATTTACTGATTATTGCGGTGTCTGTTGGTTTAGGAACGGGTATTAGTGCAGTACCACAAGCCTTTAAAGCTTTAGGTGAGCAATTTGCATGGTTAACTCAGAATGGTATTGTATTAGGAGCGATTTCAGCTATTATTCTTAATTTCTTTTTTAATGGCTTGAAGTATAAACAAAGTGAAGAAAATGTGAAATAATAAGACTAACTTTATAAAAAATGGAGGCTGTATTATAAATGTGGGAAAATAAATTTGCTAAAGAATCATTAACTTTCGACGATGTTCTATTAATTCCAGCTGCATCAGATGTATTACCAAGCGATGTTGATTTAAGTGTGGAATTATCAGATAAGATTAAATTAAATATCCCAGTCATCTCAGCGGGTATGGATACAGTAACTGAATCAAAAATGGCAATTGCTATGGCACGTCAAGGTGGTTTAGGTGTCATTCATAAAAACATGGGCATTGAAGAACAAGCTGAAGAGGTTCAAAAAGTTAAACGTTCAGAAAATGGCGTTATTACAAATCCATTCTTCTTAACTCCAGATGAAAGTGTATATGAAGCTGAAGCATTAATGGGTAAATACCGCATCTCTGGTGTACCTATTGTTAGCGATGAAGAATCAAGACAACTTGTTGGTATTTTAACTAACCGTGATTTACGTTTTATTGAAGACTTTTCAATTAAAATTTCTGATGTAATGACAAAAGAAAACTTAATTACTGCTTCAGTTGGTACAACATTAGATGAAGCAGAAACAATTCTTCAAGAACATAAAATCGAAAAGTTACCATTAGTTGAAAACGGTCGTCTAGAAGGTTTAATTACAATTAAAGATATTGAAAAAGTACTTGAATTCCCGCATGCAGCTAAAGACGCACACGGTCGCTTATTAGCAGCGGCAGCCATTGGTACGTCTAAAGATACAGAAATTCGTGCACAAAAATTAGTAGAAGCTGGCGTTGATGCATTAATTATTGATACAGCACATGGCCATTCTAAAGGTGTAATTGAACAAGTTAGAAAAATGAAAGAAAAATATCCTGACATTACTATCGTTGCAGGTAACGTAGCTACAGCAGAAGCAACACGCGCTCTATTTGAAGCTGGCGCGGACGTTGTTAAAGTTGGTATCGGACCTGGTTCAATCTGTACTACTCGTGTGGTAGCAGGCGTAGGTGTACCTCAAATTACAGCCGTTTATGACTGTGCAACTGAAGCACGTAAACACGGCAAAGCAATTATTGCTGATGGTGGTATTAAATTCTCAGGCGATATCATCAAAGCTTTAGCAGCTGGTGGGCACGCTGTGATGTTAGGTAGTCTTCTTGCTGGTACTGAAGAAAGTCCAGGCGCAACTGAAGTATTCCAAGGTAGACAATATAAAGTTTATCGTGGCATGGGTTCTTTAGGAGCTATGGAAAAAGGTTCAAACGACCGTTACTTCCAAGAAGATAAAGCCCCTAGAAAATTCGTTCCAGAAGGTATCGAAGGTCGTACAGCTTATAAAGGCCCATTACAAGATACAATTTATCAACTTATGGGAGGCGTAAGAGCTGGTATGGGCTATACTGGCTCACCTGATTTGAAAACGTTACGTGAAGAAGCTCAATTTACACGTATGGGTCCTGCTGGTTTAGCAGAAAGTCACCCACATAATGTACAAATTACTAAAGAATCACCAAACTATTCATTTTAATATCAAGTTGAACGAGTAAGTTTGTGAGATAAAGCTAGAGGACGCTTTTCTATTTAAATGTGGTTGTTGAATGGGGTAATTCATTTTCAAGAAGCCCTTAAAACAAAGCATTGGGAAAGCGTTTCTCTACTATTTACATAAATTAAATTTAAAGGAGACTCACAATTATGGAAATGGCTAAAGAACAAGAGTTAATTCTTGTCTTAGACTTCGGTAGTCAATACAACCAACTTATTACGCGTCGTATTCGTGAAATGGGCGTTTACAGTGAATTGCACGATCATGAAATGTCTATTGAAGAAATTAAGCGTATGAACCCTAAAGGTATTATTCTTTCAGGCGGCCCTAATTCAGTGTATGAAGAAGGTTCATTTACAATCGACCCTGAAATTTATAATTTAGGCGTACCTGTATTAGGAATTTGTTATGGTATGCAATTAACGACGAAACTTTTAGGCGGAAAAGTTGAACGCGCTAATGAACGTGAATATGGTAAAGCTACAATTAATGCAAAATCTGATGAGTTATTCTTCGGTTTACCTGCTAAACAAACAGTATGGATGAGTCACTCTGACAAAGTTATTGAAATTCCAGAAGGTTTTGAAGTTATCGCTGATAGTCCAAGTACTAACTACGCTGCGATTGAAGATAAAAAGCGCCGTATTTATGGTGTACAGTTCCATCCTGAAGTACGTCACACAGAATATGGTAATGACTTATTAAGAAACTTCGTTCGCCGTGTATGTAACTGTACGGGTGAATGGACGATGGAAAACTTTATTGAAATTGAGATTGAAAAGATTCGCGAACGCGTTGGCGACCGTAAAGTATTATGCGCGATGAGTGGTGGGGTAGATTCATCTGTAGTAGCGGTATTATTACATAAAGCTATTGGTGACCAACTTACTTGTATCTTCGTAGATCATGGTTTACTTCGTAAGGGCGAAGGCGATATGGTAATGGAACAATTTGGCGAAGGCTTTGATATGAATATTATTCGTGTTAATGCTCAAGACCGCTTTATGAATAAATTAAAAGGCGTGTCTGACCCTGAACAAAAACGTAAAATCATCGGTAATGAATTTGTCTATGTATTTGATGATGAAGCGGCTAAGTTAACAGATGTTGATTTCTTAGCACAAGGTACATTATATACTGATGTGATTGAATCTGGTACGAAGACTGCTCAAACAATCAAATCTCACCATAATGTAGGCGGATTACCGGAAGATATGGAATTTGAACTGATTGAACCTATCAACACGTTATTTAAAGATGAAGTACGTGCGTTAGGTATTGAGTTAGGTATTCCAGAACATTTAGTTTGGAGACAACCATTCCCTGGACCAGGTCTAGGTATCCGTGTTTTAGGTGAAATTACAGAAGATAAATTAGAAATCGTACGTGAATCTGATGCGATTTTACGTGAAGTTGTACGTGAAGAAGGTCTTGAAAGAGATATCTGGCAATACTTTACAGTTCTACCAGGCATCCAATCTGTAGGTGTAATGGGTGACTACCGTACTTACGATCATACTGTAGGTATCCGTGCCGTTACTTCAATTGATGGTATGACAAGTGACTTTGCCCGTATCGATTGGGAAGTTCTACAAAAGATTTCAAGTCGCATCGTTAACGAAGTAGACCACGTGAATCGCGTTGTCTATGACATTACTTCTAAGCCCCCAAGCACTATAGAATGGGAGTAAAAGGTATAAGATGATAACACCCTCTAGCCATAACGGTTAGAGGGTGTTTTTTACATCTTTTAGAAGTTAAAACTAAATTGTTTGGACCAGTTTGATTTTTAACCGCCTCGAATTCGATACGGTTAAAATCAGAGTTGTTTATCTTTTCCCAACCATCTATTTTTGTGCGATAGATTCTATTAATTATCCCTCCGTATTGCCTATAGTAAATATAATTCTCCATTTGTAATCTTGGATAAAGAAATAACATTTTTCACTCTACAACCTTTGTGTCGCATATATTTTGGTATATTGAGTCTATATTTATTTTATTGCTAAGGGATTGGGTAATTTTGAAAATAATTAACTTATTAAGCTATATGGCTTTAGTATTTATGATAGGGTACATCATTTACGGTGTGATTATGATGGTTGGTCAACTTATGGGCTTAACTGAATATGAGCACCAACTTGCGATAGTAGGTCTTTGTGTCATTTTATTAGGTGATTTAACGAAAAATGATTTATTTAAATTTACTACTCTTGCAGGTGGCGTATACCTTGTATTAATTGGCTAACTATCGTCTTAAAAGCTCATTTAATATTGTACAACTACATCAGAAACTCATTTTCAACTTAAAAAACTCCACACTTATAACCTAGCTAAATTTGGAAAAAGGGTAGCGTGAACATAGTCAATAACACGATGTTTGTGATAAACAAGAAAATATTTAAAAAGATTTTAGAATTTAGGAGTAAACATAAAGCATTAAACATTAATGTGAAGAATAATATAAGAGCGCCTGGCCAATACCATAGGCTAAAGAAAGTGTGGCGATATAAATCGGTAAATAACGAAGAATAGACAATAAAAAGACATACAATAGTTAAAAAAACCGATAATAGATTAATAAAATTTAATGTTTTCATTGGTGTTCCTTTCTAAGATGAAATGGGAGTTGACTAAAAGTCTAATATAATTTCAAAGACCTCGACTTCGTGGGCTCACCATTGATAAATTGTAGATAATTTTTATATAAATATTTCAGACTTTTTATTCTACAACTTTTTGAAAAGTGTTTGTTTTAATACTTAATTTATATTATCTGTGAAATTTTACGCTTTTACAAGCTTAAATTGTCACAATTAATCAAGTGAATAATTAAATTTTTGAGAGAATTTTAAAATTTTTTAAGCGTTTTCACATAATTGTTACATGCAAACGAGAAAAAGTATGGTATTTTATAGTTAAACAAAGAAATTCATTTTATCCACGAGCGCTCAATTGATAACAATTTATCAATTTGGCGCACACTTTTTATATAAAAAGACCAAGGTAGAAATCTCAAACGATTTCTATCTTGGTCTTATAATTTTATGTACGAAATATGCGAATTATTTTGTAGCTAAGTCGATGATAAATTTAACAATTTCAATAATACCTGAAATGATTGACATTTGGAATTACCTCCTTATTAAATGTTATCTAAAGTATAACGTTGAAATATCGATAAAAGGACGTTATTTCCTAAGTTAATGAAAGCGCTTCGTAAGTGTTGGATTGGGGACGAAAAATCACATTTTTTCATGCCTAGTTGCTTATTTTTTATAAATATAAGCAAATGCAAGCTCACAAAACTATTCCTAACGTCCTAGGAGATTGACATTTATTCAATATTTTCTTATATTGTATTTATTACGTCTAAAATTTACATAGGTTTGTATCAGGCAATTGTGCAAGGTGTGCTCATCATTGTGCAATTGAAGGGTAAGACATGTGTAGCTAAAACATACATATAAGGTAGCTTGAAAAAGTATTTACATATTAATTAAATGCGTTCATAAAGAAGCCTGCAATAGTTAGTGAAACCTCTCATTATAGGGATAAAACTAGACTATTGCAGGCATTTTCTTATATTGTTAATACTATAAGCACTATGAAAATTAAAAAGTTTTAAAACATGGAGGAGCGGCAATGTTAAGTTCAAGTTTATTACTGATCTTATTTTTCGTAACGCTTGTCATTGCAGTGTTAAGTGGAATAATATTTTTAATTCCATCTGTTCCTGTAAAATACATACGTTTACATTTAACTTTACTCTTATTACCTGTCATTGTAGGAGTTATCGGATTAATAACAGTAAATGGCAGAGAAGTCGTTGGTGTATTTGCATTAGATAAACTCGCTTGGCTAGTGGGTGTCTTCGTCTTAGCTTTAGGTTTTATTATTCAAAAGTTCTCAACTCGATATTTACTTGGTGATCGCAACTATCGTAAATATTTTCCTTTATACACTTGCACGACGATATTTGCGTCAATTGGCTGGCTAAGTAATGATTTACGTTTAATGGTCGTTTGTTGGGGGCTTACATTATGGTGTCTGACTCAACTGATTCGACTTAACCAATCATGGAAGGTGCCGGCAGAAGCTGCAAAGGTTTCAGCACGCTCATTTATTATTGGCTGGGGGGCATTGCTTTTAGCAGTGGTTGTCTTTTACATAGGTACCGGGGAGTGGGTCATTGATCCATCACAAGACTATGACAACGTCATGAGTTATGGTTTGAAACTCATTATCGATTTATTACTTGTACTTGCTGTGATTATTCCAGCAGCGCAATATCCTTTCCAAAGTTGGTTAATTGAATCCGTTGTAGCACCTACGCCAGTATCGGCCATCATGCATGCTGGTATTGTGAATGCTGGAGGAATTATTCTTACACGATTTTCACCAGTGTTTGATAATAATATCGCTTTAACTGTACTGTTAGTTATTTCTAGTATTTCAGTACTTATTGGTTCAGGAATTAGCTTAGTACATGTGGATTATAAACGTCAGTTAGTGGGCTCAACGATGAGTCAAATGGGCTTTATGCTCGTGCAATGTGCATTAGGTGTTTATTCGGCAGCAGTTATTCATTTGATTTTACACGGTGTGTTTAAAGCGACATTATTCTTACAATCAGGTTCTATCGTCAAACGTTTTAATATTCCAACACCACCAAACGTGAAACGCTCATATGCATGGACGGTGTTAGGTAGAACTCTTGCTATAGTCATAGCAGTTATCTTTTTCATTATGAGTGACCACACGTCGTATACATTAATTAGTGCGTTTATTCTTGCATGGTCATTATCTGTATCTTGGAATCAACTCGTAGCCCTTAATAGAGGGGTTATGGGTCGCGTAATTGGCATAGCTATGCTCATTATCGTAGCAGTAGTTTACGTGGTGACACATCAAATATTTGTGAGTCTTTTACATAATGTCTATATGATTACATCACACCCACCATTAGTAAGTGTGATGATTTGTATAGCCATCCTTGTGCTAGGTAGCATATTTAGTATTTGGGTAGCACGTCGTCGTGATTCAACAGCTTTTGCGAAAGTATATCTATGGCTCGTTAAGATTGGAGAAGCAAAATTTAAATCTGTTGAAAGCCATCCTAACTATTTGAAAAAATATTTATAAGAGGTGAAACCTTACATGACTATAACTAAATATAATATTGAAGATACTGTTAAATCGGCACGTCGTGTGATTACACCACTTTCACCTATTTCAATATTTGCAGCACGTAACCCCTGGGAAGAAATGGAACACCAGACGTTCGATCAAGTAGCCCAATGGTTTAAACATGTGCGTGACATTGATTTATATCCAAGCCATGCTTCTGTGATGACTGCTTTGAAAAATGGCGAAATCGACAAAACTCTCGTTGAAGAAGAACTTAAACAAGCAGTTCAATCATACGAGACTGCAGTGCCACAAGACCATATTGACACTTATTGTAAAAACGCAATGCGTATTCAAGATGTACCAACCGATTTAATTACTAAAGAAGCGTATTTAAAAATAGAAGTATCAAAACTTAAAAGTGTATTTGAAAACGAACCATTTAAATATGCACGTTCAAAAAGTGCTAACGCCTTTAATGCTAAAGGTGAATCGCTTATGGATGAGTTAAATACACATATAATTAAATGGTCAAAGCTTTATTTAGATAATTTTCAATCAAGTTGGACGATGCCTAAACGTGAAGAAGGATTTTACATAGGGTGGTTACATTTAGCGCAACATGATCCTATGTTGACTAAGACACAACGTAAAATGGTCAAAACATTGCCCAATGATTATAGAGAAGCATTAATTATGGCGTTAAATCATTTAGATATCGCGGAAGATGAACGTGAATCATATTTAACAGGGCATCTATTATCTTTACCAGGTTGGGCCGGCATGATGTATTATCGCTCCGAACAACGTGAGCGAGAAGCGGATTTATTAACACAATATTTAGCTATCCGTTTAACAATGGAATGTATTCTATTAGATACTGAAAAAATGAGTCGCCCGGCAGTCTTAAATGTCGAAAGACGTATTAAAGAATTAGTAAGTAAGTGGCTTTACTATGGAGAAATGTCTATTGATGAATGGGCATCAATGAGTATTTCGGATCAAATTGAACATTTAAGCTTTGCGCATGACTTTAACCCACTTTACTTTAAAAAATTATGGCTTGAAGCATGGGAAGAAACACATGAACGTAAACTAGTAGAAGATATATACGATAACTCTAATGCTCAAGAGAAACCCTCTACACAAGTGCAATTAGCATTTTGCATCGATGTGCGGTCAGAACCGTTTCGTCGTCATTTAGAAAGTGAAGGACCATTTGAAACGATTGGTATTGCAGGATTCTTCGGTTTACCTATTCGCAAAGAAGTATTAGATGAACAGTTTAGTCATAACTCTTTACCAGTTATGGTGCCACCTGCTTACACAATTAAAGAATATGCAGATCGTCATGCCCTAAATACTTATAATCAACAACAGAACTCAGTAACGTCTATGTTTTATACATTTAAATTGATGAAACATAATGTTTTGCCAAGTTTACTTTTACCAGAACTCAGTGGACCGTTCTTAAGTTTAAATACGTTAGCCAGTACACTAATGCCAAAGAAAACGGGCAACTTTGTACGTAAATTTACTAAGAATTGGTTGAAAAAACCCGAAGCTAAGTTAACAATTAATCGTGAACATGGCGCGTATGGAAATTTACCAGTCGGTTTTACTGAAGAAGAACAAGTTACCTTTACAAAACAGGCGTTGCAACTTATGGATTTAACTACAAATTTCGCACCATTAATCGTTCTCGGTGGACATGGTAGTCAATCCAATAACAATCCATATCATGCCACATTAGAGTGTGGCGCCTGTGGTGGTGCTTCAAGTGGTTTTAACGCTAAGTTACTTGCGATGATGTGTAACTTGCCCCATGTACGAGAAAGCTTAAAAGCTGAAAATATTACTATTCCAGATGAAACAGTGTTTGTCGCGGCTGAACATAAAACATCAGTCGACGAATTAGAATGGATTTATATGCCAGAATTAACGCCTGAAGCACAACAAGCATTTAACACGTTAGAAGAAGCGATGCCACGAATTAGCTATAAAGCGAATTTAGAACGATTAGCGCAACTTCCAGGGTTAGATCAAGGACATGTAAAAGATCCTATAGCTGAGGCACATCGTTTTGCGAACGACTGGAGTGAGATTCGTCCAGAATGGGGACTTGCGCGTAATGCAGAGTTTATTATCGGACAACGTCGAATTACTGAGGGAACAAACTTAGAAGGGCGTGCTTTCTTACATAATTATGATTGGCGAAAAGATCCTGATGGTCAAATACTAAATACAATTATTTCAGGACCTGCACTCGTAGCTCAATGGATTAATTTACAATATTACGCCTCAACGGTAGCGCCACATTTTTACGGAAGCGGGAATAAAGCGACACAATCGGTAACTTCAGGCGTAGGTGTAATGCAAGGGAATTCGAGTGACTTACTAGCAGGATTACCTTGGCAATCTGTTATGGCAGCAGATAACAAAATCTATCATTCACCTATTCGACTCTTAGTAGTGATTCAAGCGCCAGACAGTTACATTAAGGATTTGCTAGAGAATAATATTAAATTTAAACAGAAAGTAGATAATCACTGGGTACGTTTGGCAAGTATCGATGAGCATGACAGTTGGAAAGATTGGTAGGGAGTTTGGTTTTTCCGAAAATAGTGATAAAATAAGTTTAATCTATCAATAGGAGAATTATGATTACCATGGCTAAATCTAAAGGCGCTTACGAAGCAGAAATTAGTACAGCAATCACGCAATGGGAAAAAGACTTTCTCGGTCGAGGTTCCCTATCGGTCAAAACGGACATCTTACGCGATATGATTATCGTCAATTTACAAGGTGTATTAACGCCTGCAGAATATCGTGTATGTGAAACGCAAGAAGGTTTACTGAACATTAAACGTACACGTTCAGAACTTGTCGAATCAGGGCAAGACGACTTAATGCAACTGATATTAGATATTACAGACATTAGTGTGAATAGCTTCCATAGTGATTTAAGCACGATTACCGGAGAGCGTGTGATTGTGTTTAAATTAGAGGATAACTTTGAAAAGACTTTGTAAAACTAAATAATTAACCTTATGGGGCGAGACAATGAAATCTTTGAACAGTATTAGATTTCTGTCTGTGCCCCATTTTATTTACTAAGCGAATTTTGACGATTTAGTGTACAATTTACACAAAGACATGATGAGAGTTAATAGAATCGTATGTTAGTATAGTAAGTCAATTGGAAATTTTTAACGATTTAATCATTATACGTAAAATTAAACGATGTTTTTATCCTTATTAATGTTTTAATATAGAGAAATAAACGAAATTAGAAATTGGTGAAGTAATATGAAACAGAAGAGAGAATTTGCACCATCGATAACCGTTCCCATGTTTATCGTAGGGCTACTTATTTTTATTTTTGCAGCTTTGAATGTAATCTGGAACACGTGGATTATTCAAAATATAGATTTAGCGTCATTACATTGGGTTACAGAACAATTTGGTAAGCCACAACGACATTTCCAAGGGAATATTTGGCATAATTTTATTACATTTTGTGCTGAAATTGGTGAAGTTAAATCTATTTTATACATTACAGCATTTTTAGCCCTCATCTTGCTTTTTAAAAACTATAAACTATCTATTTGGCTAATACTTAGTATATATACTGGCACGTTATTAAATTATTTAATTAAACAAATGGTAGAGAGACAACGCCCGTATAATCATTTAATACGTGACCATGGATTTTCATTCCCTAGTGGACACTCTAACGCAAGTACATTACTAGCGCTTACCTTACTTATTGTCATTATACCGATTATCAAAAGTAAAGCGTTAAGACTGATTATTAGCCTAATCACCGTCATTATTTGGCTAGGCGTATTATGGTGTCGAGTGTATTTTCATGCTCATTATATTATAGATGTCGTAGGAGGCGTGTCGCTAGGTATGTTGTGGATAGCATTGTATCTAATGATCATTCCGTTGTTTTATCTTAATTTTTCCAAAAAGCCTGAGAATAGTAGGTAGTTCAAAGTCATTTGAAAAATAAGGAAAGATGGCGATGATAGAAGAGCCTACATTAGTGTTAGGTGGCGGCATTACTGGCATTGCTTGGCAAGCTGGCGTGTTGGCCGGATGACTAGAGAATGATGTGAACATGGACAAGACGGATAGTGAGAGTGAAGCAGAAGTTGGTAATAATATTTAAAACCCAGAGAACATTATTAAAGTGGGAAATATGGGTTGTCGCCAAAGCCTTTCACTCGCCCAGCGTATTCACAAAGAATATAACGAGTGGGTAGATTAATTTTCAATATTTAAGACGGTTGGCAGTATAAAAAAATTATTGTTTGAAAAGGGAGAGATACTCAATGAAAGTCAAATCGCCACATCCAATTCATCTTACAGGCACACGTGACGAAGCGGTTTTATTACTACATTCGTTCACAGGGACAATTCGTGATATTAAACCATTAGCTATTGTCCTTAATAATCAAGGCTATACGTGTTACGCCCCTAATTATAGAGGGCACGGTTTGCCATTAGATCAATTTGTTCAATTTAACGTTGATGACTGGTGGGACGATGTCTTAGCTGGGTATGAATTTTTAAAAAATGAGGGCTATAAAACGATATATGCCACTGGCGTCTCATTAGGTGGACTATTCACTTTAAAATTAGCAGAAACAGTCGAAGTTGCGAAAATAGCGGTCATGTCTGCACCAAGTGAAAAGGACGAAGCGGGTATTGTATGGCGAATGGAACGTTATGGTCAACGTATGAACCAATTGCTCAATTTAGATGAAGCTGAAGCGCATAGACAACTAAGTATGATTGATGATTATCGTTCTAGTATTACTAAGTTTAAACACTTTATTTCAAATATTACGTCACATTTAGAAGATATTCGTACATCTGCTAGAATCTTATATGGGGAAAAAGATGAAGCCTCATACCAAGAAAGTGCGCATTACATTTTTGAGCATATTAATAGTAATGATAAGGAACTATCAAGTCATCCGTTAAGTAAACACCTTATGACATATGGCGAGGGTAGTGACAATGTTGAACAAGAAATTGTTGAGTTTTTCAATTCAAAATAATTAAAATACTAAACAGGTCTAAGCATATAAATTAATAGTTCAGACCTGTTTTTATTTGGCAATAAGCATAAATGAACACACATTTTATACATCCCAAGTTAGCTATTTATATCTCTTAAGATGAATTTTTACACATATTGCACTTTAGACTAAGACATGATAAAGTAGTACTTAATTGCATAAACGCTTTAACGCGTTAAAGGGAGTGAATTTAATGAGTAGCCAATCTGAATGGAAGACGTCGACAGGATTTATTTTGGCGAGTGCTGGTTCAGCGATAGGACTAGGCGCAATGTGGAAGTTCCCATATATGGCTGGCATTTACGGAGGCGGCGCATTCTTACTTTTATTCTTATTATTTACAATATTTATAGGATTACCGCTATTAATTATGGAATTTACAGTAGGTAAGATGGGACGAACTTATACTACTAAAATATATAGTAAGCTAACAGGTAAAAAGTGGCTGAATATTATTGGATGGAACGGGAATTTAGCCGTATTTATTTTATTTGGTTTTTATAGTGTTATCGGTGGATGGATTATTATTTATCTTGGAAATGTTATTTTACAAATATTATCAATTGAGGAAGCTTCATTGACAAGTATTAACTTTGAAGCAATTATTAGCAATCCTTGGTTAACTGTTTTAGGACAAGGTATCTTTATCTTTTTAACAATGATTATTGTAATGTTAGGTGTTGAGAAGGGGTTAGAGAAAGCTTCAAAAGTAATGATGCCTCTATTATTTGTTTTTTTAATTATCGTAGTTATTAAATCTTTATCTTTAGACGGTGCGCTAGACGGCGTGCGCTATATTTTACAACCTAGATTAGAAGATATTTCAATGAAAGGTGTATTATTCGCATTAGGTCAATCATTCTTTACACTCTCATTAGGAACAACAGGGATGATTACGTATGCAAGTTACGCCCCTAAAGAGATGACAATTAAATCATCCGCTATTTCAATTGTCATTATGAATATTTTAGTATCAGTATTAGCTGGATTAGCTATTTTTCCAGCATTACAGTCATTTGGATATGAACCGCAAGAAGGCCCTGGCTTATTGTTTAAAGTCTTACCTTTAGTATTTAGCCAAATGGGCTTCGGTAATGTCTTCTATTTTATATTCTTGATACTCTTCTTATTTGCGGCTTTAACGTCATCAATTTCGCTATTAGAGCTTAACGTTTCTAACTTTACGAAAAACGATAACACGAAACGTAAGCCGATTGCGTTAATCGCTAGTGTATTAGTCTTTATTATCAGTATTCCAGCGACATTGTCGTTCAGTAGTTTAAGTGGCATTACATTTGGAGCTGGTACAATTTTTGATAATATGGATTTCGTGGTTTCTAACATACTCATGCCATTAGGTGCATTAGGTACTACATTAGTAGTGGGTCAATTGTTAGATAAAGAAGCTCTGAAAGAAAGTTTTGGTAAGGATAAATTTAAATTATTTGCGCCATGGTACTTTTTAATTAAATTCATCATGCCGGCAGTGATTATACTAGTGTTTGTCGTTCAACTATTTTAATAAAAATAAAGTGGAAGCTAAAGTGCATTGTGGGAATATTTTATCCTACTTCAATGCGTTAGCTTCCACTTTTTATAGTCAATTCTCTTTTTATTTGAAAAGGGCGTTTAAATAATCACGTTCAGTTTCTAATAATTCGATATAGTCTTCTGACATAATTTCTTTACCGATTTCTATATTTTTAGCGTTGATGAACGTAGCTAATTTATGGTTTTCTTCTGTAGAGTCAAAGAAAGTAAGCGATTGTTTAATCATTTCACTTTCTGAATATAAAATTAATGTACGACCATACACTAAATCTTCTTTACTTCGTTGGTAAGAAGCTTCTAAAAAGTCATATATTTTATCGCCTTCATTATATTCAAACGCGACGTTAACGTCTCCGTGCACTTTATCGGCAATATTTGAAAGTCTAGATTTTTCTGCAGGATCTTCCGGTTTGAATTGGTCTCTAATATATTCTTTCCATTTACCAATTTCAGTATTAATACTTTGTTTTAATTCTTCATCTTCATTGTTATCGTCGAATTTTCCGACTAATTGTTTCAATTCATCAATATCCATTAAATCGTCTTTTTTAATATTACTCGCTTCAAATTCTTCATAATGATGATTTTCATGTGTAGACATTGCGTTTCCCCCTTATACATACTTTACTTTTTATTCCTTTAAATTTATTATTTAAAACATTTCAAAACAGTATTAAGCGAGCCACTAAGCGATGACAATGATAATTCAATTATAATTTTCGCACAAAAAAACTGTCGTCCTAGCTATATAACTAGGCGACAGTTTTTATGCAATATTACATGTTCTCAAATCTTACATCGTGTTTATGTAACTCTTTCATTACTTTTTCAGGAATTGAAGAGTTATTAATTGAAACATTCTTAAATGTACAGTCCTTAATTTTTATACCATCTAAATGACATAAATCTAATGCTACATTTTCAAAAATAACTTTCTTAAACACCACGTCTTTAAACGTCACGTTACGTAAACTACAATCTTTAAAGTAACTATGTTCAATTGTTAAAGCGTTAAATTGGCTATCATCAAATGTAGTCACACTAAAGTCTACTTTGCTTATTAAGGTCTTAAAGAAATTAATGTTTACAAAGATACTGCTATTAAAATCACAACCAATAAATTTAGAATTAGAGATTGCATTTACATTCTTGAAGATACCTTCAGAGAAGTTACAGTTTTTAAAGCGACCTTTATTTACTTCTAATTCATCATACATCGCATTTCTAAAGTTACTATTACTGTAGTTTAAGTTTTTATATTGCTCGTTCGTAAAAACGGATAACGATAAATCTGCCTTTGAGGTCATTATATATACTCCTTTATAGTGTTGTTTATGAACAGTCATTGCCCATTTCTCGCATAGTCATCATTATTATGGTAACACGAGCGCTAAGGTAAACGATAGTTATTAAGTTGCTCCTTATTTACTAAAATTTTTACGAAAAATGTAAGGTTTAGCATTTTGCAATCATAAACCGGATAGCGTATAATCCATAGTGTTTAAGTATGGATTTATGAGGAAATGAATATTATATACAGAAAGTGGGTTATATTCAGGCGAAAGGGAGCGTACTGAATGATAAATTATGATTGCATATGACTTAATAGGACAGACGCCACTTGTATTGTTAGAAAGCTTTAGTGATGAAAATGTTCGAATTTACGCTAAGTTAGAACAATTTAATCCAGGTGGAAGTGTAAAAGATCGTTTAGGTAAGTATTTAGTAGAAATTGCTTTAGAAGAGGGCCGTGTACAAGTCGGTGACACGATTGTAGAGGCGACTGCTGGTAATACAGGTATTGGATTAGCAATTGCAGCTAATCGGTATAATTTAAATTGTGTGATTTTTGCGCCTGAAGGATTCTCACAAGAAAAGATTTCGATTATGCGCGCATTAGGTGCTAAGATTAAACGTACAGCGAAAGATAAGGGCATGATAGGTGCGCAACAAGAAGCGAGTGCTTATGCCGAAGCAAATGATGCTGTATATATGAATCAATTTGAAACGACACATAACCCGGCTGCTTATACGCATACGTTAGGTAAACAATTGACCGATGCTTTGCCACACATCGATTATTTCGTGGCTGGAGCGGGCTCAGGTGGTACGTTTACTGGTGTGGCGCAACATTTACGATCATTTAACGTTAAGAATATTATCGTGGAACCAGAAGGCTCAGTGCTCAATGGTGGTGAAGCACACGCTCATGATATAGAAGGTATTGGCTCTGAGAAATGGCCGGTATTTTTAGATAAATCATTAGTGGATGATATTATTACTGTAAGTGACAAGCTCGGTTTTGAAAATGTAAAACGCTTAGCGCAACAAGAGGGTTTACTTGTAGGAAGCTCCTCAGGTGCAGCTTTACAAGGTGCTTTAGAAATTAAAAAACGCATCGATAAAGGTATTATTGTAACCATTTTCCCAGACGGTAGCGATCGCTATATGTCTAAACAAATCTTTGACTACAAAGGAGAATAATTATAATGAAGAAAAAAACGCAAATGATTCACGGTGGACATACTACGGATGACTTTACAGGTGCAGTAACAACGCCAATTTATCAAACTAGTACTTATTTACAAGACGATATCGGTGATTTACGTCAAGGGTATGAATATTCTCGTACTGCTAATCCAACACGTACCTCAGTAGAAAGTGTCATTGCTAACTTAGAGAATGGTAAACATGGCTTTGCCTTTGGTTCTGGTATGGCTGCAATTAGTGCTGTTATTATGTTATTAGATAAAGGTGATCATCTTATTTTAAATTCTGACGTCTACGGTGGGACTTATCGTGCATTAACAAAAGTCTTTACACGTTATGGCATCGATGTAGATTTCGTTGATACAACACACATTGAAGAAGTTAAATCTTACATCAAACCAGAAACTAAAATGTTATATGTGGAAACACCTTCAAATCCACTATTACGCGTAACTGATATTAAACGTACAGCAGAAATTGCAAAAGAACATAACTTAATTTCTGTTGTAGATAATACATTTATGACACCTTATTACCAAAACCCATTAGATTTTGGTATTGATATCGTATTACATTCAGCTACGAAATATTTAGGTGGTCATAGCGACGTGGTAGCCGGCTTAGTTGCGACAGCTGATGATGAGTTAGGCGAACGATTAGCGTTCATTTCTAATTCAACTGGTGGGGTACTTGGGCCTCAAGATAGCTATTTATTAGTGCGTGGTATTAAAACACTAGGATTACGTATGGAACAAATTAACCGTAATGTGGAAGGTATTGTTGAGATGTTACAAAGCCATCCTGCCGTACAACAAGTCTTCCATCCGATGATTAAAGAACACTTAAACCATGATATTCACGCAGCTCAAGCTAGTGGACATACGGGTGTTATTGCTTTTGAAGTAAAAGATACAGAAGCGGCAAAACAATTGATTCATAAAACACATTACTTCACTTTAGCTGAAAGTTTAGGTGCAGTGGAAAGTTTAATTTCAGTACCTGCCTTAATGACTCATGCGTCTATTCCACCAGATGTACGTGCTAAAGAAGGTATAACTGACGGCTTAGTACGTCTATCTATCGGTATTGAAGATACGGATGATTTAGTTGAAGATTTAAAACAAGCAATCGATTCATTAAACAAATAATAAATTAGATTTTATTATTAAGAGAAGTGAAGATATTAATAATTTGTGATTTAGGAAACCTATAAATGGGGTTCCAACCTTGTCGGGGCGAGACGATGAAATCTTTGGAGTTAAATTAGATTTCTGTCTCGCCTCTTTTTTATATTTAAGAGTAGGTTATATTATATTGAATTCTGAATTATGCGTTAATTTATATAGTTTCAATTTTATAATTAGTACATTAAAACTTCATAAATATGTAATCAAATTGAAATGGAATATCATAAAGAAATATATTAATTTTATATAAGTAGGAAACTTGATCGGACGGAACACAAATAATTATGATAAGTGTCTAATACAACACGATTAAAATGGTGAGTTAACCAAAACAACTATACGCTTAAGGAGGCGCTTTGTATGAAGAAAAAACTTCTTGCGACAGCAATTGTAGGGACAGGTGCATGTAGCGTACTATTTGCACATCAAGCTGAAGCATCAACAACACACACAGTTCGAAGTGGAGAATCATTATGGTCTATTTCGCATAAATATGGTATCACAGTATCTCAATTAAAATCTTTAAATGGCTTATCATCGAATCTTATTTTCCCAAATCAAGTATTGAAGGTGTCTCATTCATCTAGTCCATCTAGATCATCAAATCAATCATCTTACAGTGGTTCGAGTAATACATATACAGTAAAATATGGAGATAGTTTGTCTTCGATCGCTAGCCGTTATGGCACTACATACCGTCACATTATGAATTTAAATGGACTAAATAATTTCCTGATTTATCCAGGACAAAAATTAAAAGTCTCAGGCACAGCGAGCGTTTCTACACCTAGACCAACGACAACCCAAACATCAAGTTATTATAATTCACCTAAGTTTAGTCATAGTAATTTATATGATTGGGGCCAATGTACATGGCATGTGTTTAATCGTCGTTTAGCTGTTGGCAGAGGTATTAGCACATATTGGTGGAACGCAAATAACTGGGATGACGCGGCTTTGAGCGATGGATATCGAGTAGATTACCGTCCAGAAGTTGGGGCTATTGCCCAATCAGATGCAGGATACTATGGGCATGTTGCTTTTGTAGAAAGAATCAATAGTAATGGTAGTATTTTAGTTTCAGAAATGAACTTTAGCGCAGGACCAGGAATTACAACATATCGTACAATTTCGTCATATCAATTACGAAATTATAAATTTATTCATTAGTATAAAATAGGCATACAAAGAGATTTCAATTAAAGTCCTCTTTGTATGCCTATTATTTTAGAATTGATTTTCTAGTAAATTTTTATTGGAAGTTATAGTCTTCTTTAACTTTTCTAAAGCTTGAAGCTAAGCGTGTGACATTAATAATAAATGAAGTAAACGCTGCTAGTTTACGGAATTTACGTGGTGATTTCATTGAGACTACAAAGTCGATAATCGTACCTACTGCGCTTAAGCCTAATGATAAATATACTAAGTTTTTATTTTTAGCATCAAATTTAATACCATTATAGCCATCAACGATAAATCCGGCAGTACTTACTAAACTTGAAAAACGTGCTAATCCTGATTTTTTTGCCATGAATAAAACCCTCCGAACAATTTAATGGACTAGGACATTGTATATCTTTCTATTAAGACACCGATAAATGGTCCTTTTGAAGCAAGAACTACAACGAGGTTGAGACACTGTCCATCACTTTCCTAAAGCATAAACCATCAATGTCTCGGTCTCATTAATTCTATCTACAATCTAAATAGCTTTGTCCTAATCCTAATTTCAATTTTATAGTAGTTCACTAAAATAGAATTAGATTTAGTTTTCTTCTAATAATATATGTTAACATCATACTAAATTAAGTTATTTTTTTGAAGTCATAATATTTAAAAAGGAAAGGGCGATAGATGTGATTAAGTGCGTGTGTTTAGTTGAAGAAAGAGAAGATCAAATTTTATTAGTGCAAGTACGCAATAGGGAGAAATATTATTTTCCAGGTGGAAAGATTGATGAAGGGGAAACGCAATTAGAAGCGATTCAAAGAGAAATTAAAGAAGAATTGCAATTAGAATTTTCACTCCAAGATTTTACATATATAGGTACAGTAGTAGGAGATGCTTACCCACAACCAGATACTTTAACCGAACTTAATGGTTTTACAATAAATAAACAAATTGATTGGGATAATGTGAAAATTGATCATGAAATTACAGATATACGTTGGTTTGATAAGAACGACACCGCTTTAATAGCACCAGCTGTAGTAAAATGGATTGAAACATTTTCTAAAAATCCACAGTAAAAAATTTATAATGATATGTGAGGTTCGGGAGTGGAACAGAAATCTAGGGAGTGAGACAGAAATCTAGGGAGTGGGACAGAAATCTAATGTAATTTCAAAGATTTCGTCGTCCCACCCCGGCAAGGTTGACTAGAAATGAAGAAAGTGAGGCTCGAACACATCTTTATTTCAGACAACTACTGCCATAACTAAAGGCTAAACCATTTTTTTATTAATGGCTCAGCCTCTAGCACACAAGTTATGAACGTCTTAGTCTCTACGCCTGATAAACGAAGCTTCAACAGTAGAATGGACGGTAGGTTTCATCATAAAATTGTAAAAAGTGAAGAGCATCGATAGAAACCTTTGAATAGCCTTAGTTTTCTGTCGACGCTCTCTTTTTATACTATGCTTCATTTTCAGAAGAAGGGTCAGTATTATTAATATTTTGTTGGTTAAACTTAGGATTTTTAATTAATATGGCAGTAATCCAGGCAGTGATTGGAATACTGATAGCTACTGCAATACCACCTAACAGAATAGAAACGAATTCTTGTGCGAAAATCTTGGAATTGATAATATGACCAAACGAATAATGCAGTTGAAAGAACCAAAAGAATAAGGTTAATTGCCCGCCAAAATAAGCTAAATAAATCGTATTAGCTGATGTGGCCAAGATTTCTCTACCTACTCTCATGCCAGAATGAAACAACTCTGTACGCGATAATTGAGGATTTGTTTCACTCAATTCATACATTGGTGAACTAATTGTAATCGTTAAATCAATAACGGCAGCAATGACTGCTAAAATAATAGTAAAAATTGAGAATTGTACCATATTGATACCTATATTCATTGAAAAAATATACGTTTCATCTTGTTGTTCAGTCGCAAATCCTTGTAAGTGACCAATATTTACTGATAAATAAATAACTAAGATTAAAATAATTGTCGTTGTTATTGTGCCAATGAAGGCGGCTTTAGTCTTGATATTATAACTATTTAAGATAAATAAATTACATGCCGCGATAACTATACAAAAGATAAATGACACGAGGTAGATGGGTGTACCTAACATAATAAATACAATACTAATAATTAGGATAATAAAATTTAAAAAGAGCGTTAAATATGAGATTAACCCCTTTTTCCCACCAAAAATAAGCATTAAAATTAATAATATTAGTGCTAACAAAACGATTGAGTTCATCGTGTCACACCCTTCCATTTAAGCCATAGCACCATTAAACCTATTGTTACCGGCATAGTCAGTACGATACCAATACCCCCCGTTAAGGCTCGTGCAATTTCTAAAGACCAATTCATCGAAATAGTATAGGTAAAGGTATTAGCGTTTTTCAAGTAAATTAAAAACATCGCTAAACTGCCTGATAGATATGAAAAAAGTAAGATATTAGTCATCGTACCCATAATATCTTGGCCGATATTACGTCCAGCAAGTGCCCAACGTGAGATAGAGATATTAGGCGTTCGTTGTAATATTTCATACATACCACTAGATATTGTAATTGCTACATCCATGACTGCGCCTAATGAACCAATTAGTACCGAAGCTAAAAAGACTTCTTTAGGTGGTAAAGTTAAGAAACTCATTGTTTCGTATTTAATACCCGATCCACCAGTAAGCACTATAATAAGCTGAGTAATACCTATACATAGAAACGTCCCAATCAAGGTACTTATCGCTGTAATCCACGTTCTTATATGAAGCCCCGTGACTAATAATAGAGTGACTATCGTAGAAATAACGATACCTCCACTCATCAATAAAAACAAATTTATTGAGGGATGATGATTGTGGATGGCGATTGCTGTAATAACGGTAGCGGTATTGAATACTAGAGATAGGATAGATTGAAGCCCTACATTCCGACCTACAAATAGTAGGACCATAATAAATATACCGACGATAGCCACAGTCAGGCTATCACGTTTTTTTTCTAAAATTGTAGCGTCTTTCGGACTATGTTGAATGTGCAAGAGTACCTTATCATTAGTATTAAAGCGTTCAGAATCTGCTTGAGATTGAACATATGTATTAGTTAGCGTAGTACTTTGATTTTTAAACTTACCATTGAGTATATTTAAAGTTAAACGTTGTTTATATTTTAAATCAGAATTATGATGTTCATCTGTTATTTTATGTGCTTTACTTGTTTCTACATGAGTCACCTTACCTATAGGAGTATTATAAAAAGACGCATTAAAAAAAGTAAAAATGAATGATCCTATCATTATCACTGCAATAATCGCGATGAGCCAATTCATAACACTATAGTGTAAAAGCGCGTGTCTCTTTTTATTCATGAATACTAACCCTCATTTACTTTTTAATTTCTCCCCTTATTATGACAGAATGATTATACGCTTCTAGTTACGATGATTCAAACAGTAACTATGTAGCCTCAAGAACGTAACAATCGATTATTTTAATGATAATAATTAATGATATGTTGTGACTTTACTGAGTAGCTGTTGTATTAAATTTATAAAATTAAGAATATCTGCTTTTTTATTATCTTTATTAGCAACAATCGCAAATGAGCGTTTGAGTTCTGTATGGGCTAATGAAATATCGTGTAATTGATGATTTATATCGGAAAGAGAAAGATAGTCTGGTGCTATCACATAGCCTCGTTGTTGCTGAATAAGATAGTGCGCTAGCGTTTCTGTTCCTAAGGTGCGAACAGGCGTCTTAAGTACACTGTTTAAACGGCGCTCTATACTGCTTGCCAATGGTTTTAAAGTATATAATCGTTGTTCTGCAAATTGTACCAAAGGTGGTTGGACTGTTAAAGCCATGGTATCATCCTTAGGAACATAAATATGATATGTTTCTTCGAATAATGGTTTTAAAGACAAGTTAGGGTTGCGTTGTAATTCAGGCGTTAACTCGACTAGACCCGTGTCAATTAACCCAGTGTGTAAGGCATCTATAATAGCTGAGGTTGTCATTAGCGAAGGGATAATTTTGCTATCATAGTCACGTTCAAACGTTTGAATTACTGCCATCATCATGTACGAAGCATAACTTTCTTCAAATCCAATATTAATTATACGTGCATTTTCAAGATTTTGTTGCTGAAAAAGGGCTACCGTCTCGTCTAATTGTTCTAAAATTTGGGTAGCCTGATTTAATAATGCCTTACCTTGTGAGGTTAAATAGATATTCCTTCCTTGTCTATTGAATAAAGTAACTTGCAGTTCTTGTTCTAACAATGTAATTTGTCTACTTATAGCTGATTGCGCAATATTTAATTCTAATGCCGCCTCCGAAAGATGTTCTCGACGAGCTACTTCAACGAAATATTTTAGCTGTTTTATTTCCAAACTAATTCCTCCGAACTGTGTGTAGATTCTTGTATGCTATAAACCTTCTAATTATTAGAACAGTCTCATCTATTTAATATATTGTTCAGATAGTTATTTTACATTATATTAATTATTATTAATAGTAAATTTTCTGAAAATTCTTAAAAGGAGTGGGCATCATGTTTGATGAAGAATTAAAAAGAGGACTATATGACTACCGTGAGGAACATGATGCATGTGGTATTGGATTCTACGCCAATATGGATAATTTAAGATCTCACGATATTATAGAAAAGTCGTTAGAAATGTTACGAAGATTAGACCATCGAGGCGGGGTTGGTGCCGATGGAATAACTGGCGATGGCGCTGGTATTATGACGGAAATTCCATTTAGCTTCTTCGCACAACATGTCAATCTTAACTTACCTAATGAAGGAGACTATGCTGTAGGTCTTTTTTTCTCTAAGGAGAAGATTGGCGGTTCACGCCATGAAGTGCAATTTAATCGCTATTTTGAAGATGAAGGTTTAAAGGTCATTGGCTATAGGGATGTGCCGGTTGATACACAAGCGATTGCACCACATGTAGTAGCAACAATGCCGTATATTCAACAAGTTTTTATAGATTTAGCATCGCATCCAACACCTGTAAAACAATTATTTTTAGCTAGAAAACAAATCGAATATTATGCAGAAACTCAAGATTTAGAACTATACTTCACAAGTTTGTCGCATAAGACTATCGTTTATAAAGGTTGGTTACGCTCAGATCAAATTAAAAAATTGTATTTAGACCTAAATAATCCGCTTTATCAATCGAAGTTGGGACTCGTACACTCAAGATTTAGTACTAATACATTTCCAAGTTGGAAACGTGCGCATCCTAACCGTTTATTAATGCATAACGGCGAAATAAATACTATTAAAGGCAATGTAAATTGGATGCGTGCACGTCAACGTCAATTAATTAAAACTTTATTTGGTGATGAGCATTACAAGATTCAACAAATTGTAGATGAAGATGGTAGTGACTCAGCTATCGCCGATAATGCTTTGGAATTCTTATCTTTAGCCATGGAACCTGAAGAAGCGGCTATGTTACTTATGCCAGAACCATGGCTATATAACAAATCTAATGATGCGCACATCCGTGCATTTTATGAATTTTATAGTTATTTAATTGAGCCTTGGGATGGGCCAACAATGATTTCGTTCTGTAATGGGGATAAAATTGGTGCGCTAACAGACCGTAACGGCTTACGTCCTGGACGCTATACTATTACTAAAGACAACTTTATTGTTTTTTCTTCTGAAGTAGGGGTCGTGGATGTATCAGAAGATAATATTGCTTTTAAAGGACAGTTAAATCCAGGGAAATTATTATTAGTCGACTTCAAATCGCACAAGGTTATCGAAAATAATGAGCTAAAATCCCGTATAGCGCATCGCCATCCATACCAACAGTGGCTTGAAGACTATAAAATTGATTTGAGATTAGATCAAACTATATATAATCAATCTTTATTAGCATCACAACAACTCTTTAAATTACAACAACAGTTTGGTTATACCAAAGAAGATATCAATAAATATATGACTGATTTAGTAGTAGGTAAAAAGGATCCTATTGGAGCGATGGGCTATGATGCGCCACTTGCCGTGTTAAATGAGCGCCCGGAATCGTTATTTAATTATTTTAAACAATTATTTGCACAAGTAACGAATCCACCTATTGATGCATATCGAGAAAAGATTGTAACAAGTGAATTATCTTATTTAGGTGGCGAAGGTAATTTATTACGACCTGACCCATCAGTGTTAAACCGTATCCAACTATCAAAGCCTGTTTTAACACTTACACAACTAGATAAGATTAAGCATAGTCAGTTTAACGTGAAACATTTATCTACTATTTATCATGAAGATTTAGAAATAGCATTAGAACGCATAGGCGCTGAAGCAATTCAAGCAACACGTGAAGGCTATACTATTTTAGTACTTGATGATAGCAGTCTTATAACTAATATGGCTATTGGAGATGTAGAGAAACCACGCTACGCCATGCCTATGTTATTAGCTATTAGTCATATCCATCAATTATTAATTAAAGAAGATTTACGTATGAAGACAAGTTTAATTGCTTTATCAGGTGAAACGCGTGAAGTACACCATGTCGCTTGTTTACTCGGTTATGGCGCCAATGCGGTTATTCCATACCTAGCACAACACACTATTGCACATTTAACTGATAGCGGCCGACTTAAAGGTATCATTGCCGATAATGTTAAAACGTACACCGATGTACTGTCTGAAGGTGTAATTAAAGTTATGGCGAAAATGGGTATTTCGACAGTGCAAAGTTATCAAGGGGCTCAAATATTCGAAGCGGTAGGTCTATCGCAAAGCGTTATCGATAAGTATTTTACAGGTACACAATCTAAGTTGTCGGGCCTTAACATTCAACAAATTGATAGTGAAAATAAAGATCGTCAAAATAAACAAGCACAATATTTAGAATCAGGTAGTACATTCCAGTGGCGTCAACAAGGGCAACACCATGTATTTAATCCAACTACTATTCATTTATTACAACATGCTTGTCGAGAAAATGACTATCAACAATTTAAAGCTTTTACTAATGCAGTTCATAACCATAGAACGGATCATTTACGTGACTTATTAGAATTTAAGGTACAACAATCAATTGATGTTAGCGAAGTGGAATCGATTGACTCCATCGTCAAAAGGTTTAATACCGGCGCAATGAGTTATGGTTCTATTTCAGAAGAAGCACATCAAACACTTGCTCAGGCGATGAATCGATTAGGTGGAAAAAGTAATAGTGGTGAAGGTGGAGAGAATCCTAAACGTTATGAGATTCAACCAGACGGTAGCTCACTAGCAAGTGGTATTAAACAAGTAGCTTCTGGGCGATTTGGGGTAACAAGTGATTATTTACAACATGCACGTGAACTTCAGATTAAGGTGGCCCAAGGCGCGAAACCTGGTGAAGGGGGACAACTACCAGGTACAAAAGTGTATCCTTGGATTGCCGAAACACGCGGTTCAACACCAGGTATTGGGTTGATTTCACCACCACCGCATCATGATATTTATTCAATTGAAGATTTAGCGCAGTTAATTCATGATTTAAAGAATGCAAATAAAGATGCAGATATTGCAGTGAAATTAGTTTCTAAGACCGGTATAGGTACTATTGCTTCAGGGGTAGCTAAAGCCTTTGCCGATAAAATTGTAGTTAGTGGTTATGACGGAGGTACTGGAGCTTCACCTAAGACAAGTATTCAACATGCTGGTTTACCGTGGGAGCTCGGTTTAGCTGAAACGCATCAGACTTTAAAATTAAATGGCTTACGCAGTCGCGTACGTTTAGAGACTGATGGTAAGTTACTGACAGGTAAAGATGTTGCTCTAGCGTGCGCACTAGGAGCAGAAGAATTTGGATTTGCGACTGCACCACTTGTAGTATTAGGTTGCATTATGATGAGAGTGTGTCATAACGATACATGTCCAGTAGGGGTGGCTACGCAAAATAAAGACCTTAGAGCACTGTTCAAAGGGAAAGCAGAGCATGTCGTTAACTTTATGCACTTTATAGCTGAAGAATTAAGAGAAATACTTGCTTCACTTGGCTTAAAGACTGTTAAAGAGTTAGTAGGTCGGACAGATTTATTACAACGTGAGAGTCAAATTAATCCTAACTCAAAAGCGGCATCACTCGGTATTGAGAAGCTATTACATCAAATTGAAGGACCGAATACTAAAGAAATCAGTCAAAATCATCACTTAGACAGTGGTTTCGATTTAAATTATTTATTTAAAGATGCTAAACAAAGTATTGAAGATGGACGAAAATTTGAAAAAAGTTATGTGATTAATAATGAGCAACGGGATGTTGGAGTCATTACAGGTAGTTATATTACGCAACAGCATGGTAGCAAAGGATTGCCACCACAAACTATTACTGCTCATACGTCAGGGCATGCTGGTCAAAGTTTAGCAGGCTTTGCGCCGACAGGTCTATTCATTCATCATACTGGGGATGCGAATGATTACGTTGGAAAAGGACTTTCAGGAGGTACAGTAGTTGTCAAAGCACCAAATTCACCACGAGAGAACGACATTATCGTAGGAAATGTATGCTTCTATGGTGCTTCACGAGGCAAAGCCTACATTAATGGTAAAGCTGGAGAACGTTTCTGTATCCGTAATAGTGGTGTCGATGTTGTTGTTGAAGGTATTGGGGATCATGGTCTGGAATATATGACAGGGGGACACGTGATAATACTAGGAGATGTAGGTAAGAACTTTGGTCAAGGTATGAGTGGCGGAGTTTGTTACATTTTCCCAAGTGATATTAAACAATTTAAACGTATTAATACATTGCCGACACTAGCGTTTAAGAAAGTAAGTCATAAAGAAGAAAAAGAATTGCTTAAAAGCATGTTAGAAGCACACTATCGCTATACACAAAGTACGAAAGCTAAAGCTATTTTAAATCGCTTTGGAGATGTAGAAAATAGTGTAGTAAAGGTTATACCAAAAGATTATGAATTAATGATGCAAAAAATCGAATTACAACATCGTCGTTTGCCTCAGTTAGATGAAGCGAAACTGGCAGCTTTTTATGATGAACGTACGTCAATTGATCAAGACTTACAGCCAGCAGTTATATACTAAAGGAAGGAGTACACTGTAATGGGCGAATTTAAAGGGTTTATGAAATATGAGAGACAAACACTATCCGAACTATCATTAGTTGAACGTATACAGCACCATAAAGCGTTTCAACAATGTTTTTCACGTGAAGATGCTTCAGTACAAGGTGCAAGATGCATGGACTGTGGTACGCCATTTTGTCAGACAGGGCTTCCTTTTGAAAGGGAAACTATTGGCTGTCCATTAGGCAACTACATTCCTGAATGGAATGACTTAGTTTATCATCAAGACTTTAAAGAGGCTTACTACCGATTAAGTGAGACTAATAATTTTCCAGACTTTACAGGACGCGTATGTCCAGCACCATGTGAAAATTCATGTGTAATGAAGATTAATCGCGAAGCAGTAGCGATTAAAGGGATTGAACGGACAATTATTGATGAAGCATTTAATAATGAATGGGTTAAACCAAAGAAACCGGCTAAACGTTTAAAACAATCAGTGGCTATTGTTGGAAGCGGTCCATCTGGACTTGCAGCGGCTGACGAATTAAATTTTAAGGGTTACCAGGTAACGGTATTTGAAAAAGCGGCAGAACCTGGTGGTTTGCTAATGTATGGTATACCTAATATGAAACTAGACAAAGCTGTAGTTCGTCGTCGGATTCAGTTGATGACAGAGGCGGGCATAGTATTTAAAACGGGTATTAACATCGGGGTGGACATCTCACGAGAAGAACTCGAACAACGATATGATGCCATCATTTTGTGTACAGGTGCCGAAAAAGCAAGAGATTTACCATTAGAAGGACGTATTGGCCAGGGTATACATTTTGCGATGGACTATCTTACTGAACAAACGCAATTGCTAAATGGTGAAATTGATAAACCAACGATTACAGCGAAAGATAAAAACGTTATTGTGATTGGCACAGGGGATACCGGCGCAGATTGTGTGGCTATGGCTTTACGTGAAAATTGTAAATCTATCGTACAATTTGATAAAAATAGTAGACCACTTGAAGCAAATACCTTTAAAAGTAATACTTCCTGGCCTTTAGCGTTACCTGCCTTCAAGATGGATTATGCACATAAAGAATACCAAACACGCTTTGGTAGAGAGCCACGCGCTTATGGTGTACAAACCATGCGTTATGATGTCGATTCTGTCGGCAATATTCGTGGCCTCTACACTCAAATATTAGAAGAAACATCAGATGGTAAGGTCGTAATGGATGATACTGAAAGACATTGGCCAGCGGATTTAGTACTTTTATCAATTGGTTTCGAAGGTGTGGACTCAATACTTCCAAAAGCATTTGATGTGATGACAAAACAAAATAAGATTGTTGCAAACGATACGGATTACCGTACCAACCAAGAGAAGATTTTCGCGGCAGGGGATGCACGTAGAGGTCAAAGCTTAGTGGTTTGGGCTATTAAAGAGGGACGTGCCGTGGCTCAATCAGTGGATAAGTACTTAAAACAACGAATCTTAGTATAAAATAGATTTTAAAGAGCTAAGATGATAAAAAAATTGTATAATTTATAAAATAAAAAGGTTGACTTCCAATGGATAAAACTGTATGATAGTTATTGTGTTTATTGGAGGAATACCCAAGTCCGGCTGAAGGGATCGGTCTTGAAAACCGACAGGGCCTTAACGGGCCGCGGGGGTTCGAATCCCTCTTC
>NZ_PPRG01000079.1 GCF_002902625.1 Staphylococcus devriesei | reverse complement strand
AACTTTGGAAAAGATAATCAAGAAGGTCTTGGCGAAGTGACAGTTGATGAAATCAAACAACATATTGCTGATAATCAATTTGCGAAGGGAAGTATGCTTCCTAAAGTTGAGGCAGCTCTTCAATTCCTTGAAAAAAGTAAAAACGGTAGCGTGTTAATTACGTCTCTAGAAGGCTTAGGAGATGCGCTCGACGGTAAAATTGGCACATTGATTAAAAATTAAAATAACCTAAAATCATTAATTGCTATACACAAAAGCGTCTTAGAATAATTCTAGACGCTTTTGTTCTTTATATATGGAGAAAATGTGTTATAAAGTCGCAAATATTAGAAAAGATGAGCCCCCTTGTTAACAAGCATAGTTAGCAAGGGGACTTGTGAGATAAATATTAAGATTCTAAATCATCGTCGGTTTGAGCTTTAAATTCATCGAGTAATGCGCGTGCTTCGTCAATTGATTCCGTACTCATTAATTGATGGCGTAGTTCGCTCGCACCTCTAATGCCACGTACATAGATTTTGAAGAATCTACGTAAACTTTTGAATTGGCGTGTTTCATCTTTAGAATATTTGTTAAATAATGATAGATGTAATCTTAATAAATCTAATAATTCTTTACTTGTATGTTCGCGTGGTTCTTTTTCAAAAGCAAAGGGATTATGGAAGATACCTCTGCCAATCATGACACCATCGATGCCAAATTTATTGGCAAGCTCGAGACCTGTTTGTCTATCAGGAATATCGCCATTAATAGTTAATAATGTGTCTGGCGCAATTTCGTCGCGTAAATTTTTAATAGCTTCAATTAATTCCCAGTGAGCATCTACTTTACTCATTTCTTTGCGTGTACGAAGGTGGATAGATAAGTTTGCGATGTCTTGTTCGAAGACATGTTTTAACCATTCTTTCCACTCGTCAATTTCATAATAACCGAGACGAGTTTTAACACTAACTGGTAGTCCACCTGCTTTAGTTGCTTGAATAATTTCAGCTGCTCTTTCAGGTCGTAGAATCAGTCCAGAGCCTTTACCTTTACCAGCAACATTAGCCACAGGGCATCCCATATTTAAATCAATACCTTTAAATCCCATTTCTGCTAAACCTATACTCATCTCTCTGAAATGATCCGGCTTATCACCCCATATATGAGCGACCATAGGCTGTTCATCTTCACTAAACGTTAAGCGTCCGCGCACACTGTGTATACCTTCAGGATGACAGAAACTCTCAGTATTTGTAAATTCAGTGAAAAACACATCAGGTCTAGCTGCTTCACTAACCACATGACGAAAGACGATATCTGTAACGTCTTCCATAGGTGCTAAAATAAAAAATGGACGTGGCAATTCACTCCAAAAATTTTCTTTCATAATATATTTAAACCTTCTTCTTTATTAGTATCACGAATTTTTATGCATAATGATATTACCACAAAGGAAGAGCTTAGACAAAAGGAATTTAACTAGTTACAGGTTTGAAAAGAGGGATGTCTAACAGGAGTCTAAAATATTCAGAGATTTTTTAAATAGTATAGTAAAACCATTAATAATTATATATGAAAAGAAATAATTGATTGAAAAGATTATTTCAAGTAATTATTATTTTTTAAATTTTGACTACATAACCCACCAAAAATGGTGGGAATTAGAATGACTCTTTGGTATAATTATTCATCAAGGAGTGGACTTTATGAAATTGTTAGAAACTTATTTAGCGAAAAATAATACTAATATGAACCAAATGCATCTTATTTCAGGTTTACCAGAAACAACGGTTAGAAATTTAAATAAAAAAGCATTAGAAAAATGAACTGTAAAGCAAATAGATGCAGTTTCAAAAACAGTAAATAAAAGTCGTGAAATAGTAATTTTAGAACTTGAAAAATTAAATTCAGAAATTATTAAACCGTTTGGACGATATGACTTGCAGCAACGTAGATACATCGGAAATAAGACTAAAATTCTTAAATGGATAAGAGGATTAGTTGATGAATACGTAAAAGGAGATTCTTTTTTTGATGTATTTGCTGGAACAGGAGTAGTAACTAAAGAATTTGTAAATGATTTTAATCATTTTATTATAAATGACTTTTTATATTCAAATAATGTTATATATAAAGCATTTTTTGGTACTCAAAAATATGATATTAAAAAGTTGCTTAATTTGAAACAAGTATATAATGAAATAACAAATAGAGATTATGATGATACTTATTTAGAAGATAACTATGGTGGTAAATTTTTTAGTAACTATGATGCAATGAAAATTGGAGAAATTCGAGAAAGAATTGAAAGAAATAAAGAAATTAACGAACGTGAAAAGTCGATTTTGATAGCTTCCCTTTTATATTCTTTAGATAATATAGCGAATACTGTCGGTCATTATGATGCTTATAGAAAATCAAATAATAATAACTTAGTAGATAGATTTAAATTTGAATTAATCAATCCACTAAACGAAAGTGAAAAAAGTTTTTCTATTTTTAGAAAAGATTCTAACCAATTGGTTAGAGAAATTAAGGCAGATGTCGCTTTTATAGATCCGCCATATAATTCACGTCAATATAGTCGTTTTTACCATGTTCTTGAAACTATAGTAAAGTGGGATAAGCCTGCTTTGAGTGGCGTAGCTATGAAACCTCCAAGTGAGAATATGAGCGATTATTCTAAAGTTTCTGCTCCAAAAATGTTTGATGATTTAATTAGTCATCTTAATGTGAAATATATTATTGTTACGTATAATAATACATATAAACCTAAATCATCAAGTTCCAAAAATAAAATCACGCATGAACAAATTATAGAGAGTTTAATGAAAGTAGGTCACACTAGACAATTTGAACATTCATATAAATTTTTTAATACTGGTAAAACTGATTTAAAAGATCATAAAGAATTTGTATTTATAACTGAGGTAGGTGTATTTAATGACAATATTAATGAAGGAAAACTTGAAGAAAAATAACCCCCGTAAACCTATCCGAAGCCCTCTATTTTATGTAGGAGATAAATATAAATTAATGCCTCAGTTGTTAGAGGTTTTTCCAAATAATATTAATAATTACTATGATGTCTTCGGCGGCGGTGGCTCTGCTTCAATTAATGTAGAGGCCAAACACTTTCATTTAAATGATATCGATAAAAAAGTTATAGAGTTGCACCATTTTTTACAAGAAAAATCTGCAAATATCGAAAATTTCATTTTTGAAATGCAATTATTAATTAATTATTATGGATTGAGCCATAGCGAGTTTGGAAAAAATCCTGTAATAGAGGAATTAAAAAAGGTTCATAAGAAGACATATTTTTCAAAGTATAATAAAAGTGGTTATTTAGAATTACGTTCAGATTATAACTCTAACCAAAAGCGTACTGATTTACTTTATTTATTACTAGTATATGGTTTTAATCATATGATTCGTTTTAATAAAAAAGGCGAATTCAACCTGCCTGTGGAGAATTTAGATTGGAATTCTAATGTATCATTGGCTTTAAATGAATATGCAAAATGGTCTATAAAAAATGATATTACACTTTCAAATTTAGACTTTGAAAAAGTATTAGAAAAGAAATTTAAAGAAGATGATTTTATCTATCTTGACCCACCTTATTTAATTTCTTCAAGTGAATATAATAAAGTTTGGGGTGAAGAAAACGAAAAACGGTTATATAGAATATTAGACCAATTGAATGAAAAAGGTGTCCAATGGGGGTTGTCAAATATGGTAAAAGATCATCATGGGAACCATAATCATATACTTGAGGAATGGATGGATAAATATCGAGTTTATAAAATTAAATCAAATTATATAAGTCGTTTTAACAATTCAATTAAAGATACTCATGATATCTATGTAACAAACATATATCAATTAAAGTAATGATGTTACTTTATAAAATTAAATCTTATTAAAATTATTTTTTAATTAAAATAAATTAGGGGAGGGCACTTTAATGTCTAAATAACAACAACTTCTAAGAAAGCCAATTTCATTTGACACAACAATTAGAAACCCAGAACGATTACCATACTTTTTAAGTATACTAAAATTATATGAAGGGCAGGTTTTAACTTATGAATTAGCCTTAGAAATAGAAGCGCAAATAATTATTAAAAAAGTTTACCAACCAACTAGAGCAACTCTTGGAAAATATAGGAAAGAATATGGTGGGAAATTTAAATTTAAAGCTAAAGATCAATCGCCTGAAGCAGAAAAAAAGTAAGTGATTATTTTGAAGAATGGAAAAAATCTAATAATGACGAATTTCCTTTGGAAAAAATGTTATATTTACTTGAAAATACCATACAAGAATATCGACAAGATTCTTCTATGCCAGGGGGGTGGATCTCAAGGTTTTATACTCAATTTTCATTTGCGAACGAATTAGGATTCGTTCATACAGAGTTTAATCAAAAAATAGAGTTTTCAGAAAATGGAAATTTAATGATACGCTCATTTGATAGTGGAAGAGTATTACCTGACTATAATGATTCTTATGAAACAAGCGCATTTTTAATTGCATTTTCTAAGTATCAAATAAATAATCCCTATCGTAGTAATACTGTTAAGGTGAACTTTTTTACCCTAGTACTAAAACTTATTCAATATCTAAATGAAAAATATAACAGACCTGGAATACATCGAGAAGACATAACTTTTATAATCGCTTGGGGAGATAATGACTATATAGCTTTAGCAGAATACATATATAAGTTCCGTGAAAAATTCGGATATAAAGCTTCAGAAGAAACAATATATGAGTACGCGATGAACCTTATAGATGAAAATACTACTAATGAACTCAGACCTGCCACTAATGACTTTATAAAGAAAAAAAGAAGCATTATAAGTTTGATAAATTAACGGGTGAGACTCGAGATGAAGTTGTTAGAAAGTTAAGAATGACAAGACTTGTAGCATTACGGGGAGCAGGCAGATTTATTGATATTGATTCAATGAATAAGGATAAAGTTGATTATATTTTAAAATGCTATTTTGAAAATAAAGATTTTAATATGATGAATTCTAAAAAATATTTAGATTATATGGGAGAAATAGATAACAATCTCATATATTCATCTGAAATTATTGAAACAAAATTTATGTCAACAGTAAAACAAAAAGCATTATATGAATGGTCAGAAAAATCATGGGATTTTCTTTATGAAGAACTTATTAAATCATCAAAAGGAAGCTCAACCAATAATTTGGTTCTAAAAGAAATTCAAGCGCCTGCACGTTTTGAATTTTTAGTTTCAATTGTTTTGCAAAAAGCGTTGAAAAAAGCAGAAATTCGTCCTAATTATATTGTTGATGATGAGGGAATTCCTTATTCTACTGCGGGAGGCCAAAAAGAAGGAAGTGTTGGAACTGATATCGATATTTTTGAAAATAATGTTCATGCTTTAGCAGAGCCAACTATCTCTTATGCGCGCTCATTTCAAGTTGAACATGAAATACCATCAATACAAGAACATATTTTGAGTACGAATGAAATAGATTTTAAGGATCTAGAGAATGAACATATTAATGATTGGTTCGGATTGTTTATAGCGCCAAAAATTGTATCAGCAGTAGGAAATCGGATTGATATAGTTAAACAAGAGTCAGGCGCAGAAATTTTTGCATGGGAAGCTGAAGACTTTGGAAATTTTTCCAAAACAGCCAATTCTATTAATGATTACAAATTGACTCGTTCTTATGCTAAAGGTCGTTTTATGAAAAAAAGATAGTTAATTAATGAAATTATTTAAGTATTGAGAATAGGTCTATTTTTAGCCATGTTTTGGGATGCTATTTAATAATTACTATAATTTAACTAAGCTAAAATTGATACTTTAACTCTTTATATTCTTCTAAATTTATTTAGAACTTAAGTATTTAAATGAACTTTGAGAATCACCGATGTTGATTATTTACAATTTATCTTATAGATATTCTTTAAGGTTATTGATACGAAAGTTTTATGCATAGTATTTTAATTTGAAAGCTGTCTACATAAAGCCAAAATATGAATTATAATTTTGAACAGTGTGAAAAAATAGTATTATAATAAAGCGAAGAAAATAAACATTTATTATCTATAGGCCGTCAACCTATACAATAGAATTATGTTAATAAGTACTAAAAAGCCCCGTTAAACTAGTGTGAATAGTTTCGGGGCTTTGCTTAATTAAAAATATAGATAGAATTCGTGGAAAAATTTTTATGTGATGAGAATTATATCAATATTTGGTAGTTCTTTAATATAAGTGAAAACAATTAATTGTGATAAGTATAATGAGAAAAAATAAGGGAATAATAAAACTAAATATTAACAAAAAGGATTGTTGTGTTATGAAAAAAATATTTATTTCCTATGCTTGGGATGAAGTAGAAGATGTGAAAGTTGTTGAAATAGCAAGAATGTTAGAAGAATATATAGAGTTGGATGTGACTTTTGATAAATGGGATATAAATAAGGGGCAAGAACTACCATTATTTATGGAGAAAGGGATACAACAGTCAGATTTTGTTCTAATAATTTGTAGTAAGCGTTATAAAGAAAATACTGACAAAAGATTAGGAGGCAGTGGCTACGAAGCAAGGTTAATGTCAGAAGAGATTTTTAGAAACGTTGATAGAGACAGATTTTTACCAATATTATTGAATGAAAAAGATAAAAATTATATCCCTAATTTTCTAAAGGGCAAACTTTGGACAGCTTTATACTACGAAAAAGAATCTAAAGAATACAACAATGAAATTAATGACTTATTAGCAACTATAGTTGGCCATAGTAATAAAACAAAAATAAAAAATAAAAGTGTTTATGATCGTTTAACCAATTTAAGTAAAATCGAAGAAATTGATGATGAAATAAAAATTTTAGGAATAAAGCAAGAAGAGGTAACACTACCAAAATTAGATGGTACAAGAGGTTCAGCTTTATATAGTATTCCGTTTTTACTAAATAAAAAACCAAGTAAAGAATGGTGTGATATTTTCATATATAAATGGAATCATCCACGTAGAGCTACTCTAATGCATCGATTTGGAAAGGTTAAAGTTATAGAAGATAAAATAATTTTAGACGGTACTACAATTGAAGAAGTGAAAAATTATCATCGTGATGTTTTAATAATGTGCGTTGAGGATACGAATAAGGAATATAAAAAATTTATAGAGACAAAATTAAAAAAACAACAAATTGAAAAAGAAAAAATTAAGAATTTTGAAGTCTCATTAAAGCAAAACATAGAAGATATTAAATTTTGAATTATAAGAGGTATTATTAATATTATATTTCGTAAAAAAATGGACCAATAGTTATTTATTAGTCCATTTTTTAGAGTGAGATAATAATTCTTACTAAGCGCTAATTAGTATTACTTTTAGTATTTCAAATAGCTACTTAAGTTATTAACTTTAAGCTTTATTTTCACTATTACATTTTTTAATCAAATTGACTGTAGCATTTTCGATTGCATTTTTGCAGGTTTTATTATTTTTTGAGGTTCATAAAATGAAGGATTCTCTTCTAAAGTAGTTCTTAAAGTACTTGCCCATGCTTTTTTGATTTCAGTATTAAAGTTTATTTTTGAGTGCCCTAGTTGAATAGCATGTTTTAAATCAGTATCTGAAATACCAGTAGCCCCATGTAGCGCTAACGGTTGATGAAGAGTATTATTGATTTGTTCCATTAGTTCAAAATTTAAATTGGGCTTACCTTTATATTCACCGTGTGCAGAACCTAAAGCGGGTGCGAGAACATCGATATTTGCTTTTTTAGTAATTGTAATACAGTCATCGATACTTGCGTATTTAATAGTGTCTTCAATTCCATCCTCTTTACCCCCAACACCACCAACTTCTCCTTCAACTGAAACTTTGTTTTTGTGTGCATACGCAACTACTTTAGATGTTTCTTTAACATTCTCAATAATATCTAGTTTAGAGCCATCAAACATTACTGAATCATAACCTGCATCAATAGCTTTAACACAGTTTTCGGTAGAAGTACTATGATCTAAGTGAATTTTAATAGGGATATCAACTTTCATTGCACAAATTTTACTTCTAATTGTCTGACAAACAAATTCATAGCCTCCTAGTAAATCAATCAGGTTGTCTGAGGTTGCAATAATAATAGGTGAATTCATTTTATTAGCTGCGTTTATTATTGGCTCAATCCAAGTTATCTCATTTAAGTTAATTTGAGGAATAGCGTATCCATTATCCCTTGCATTATTCAGTAGTTCATTATAATTCACAAGAGCACCTCCTTGCTAAATAACCATATTTACAATTAATATTAATCCAAGACCAATTACTGATAGTGCAGATTCTAACAAGGTCCAAGTTAAAAATGTTTCTTTAATTGTTAGTCCATAATATTCTTTAAACATCCAAAAACCTGCATCATTTACGTGAGAACAGAAAATACTTCCAGCACCAATAGCTAAAACAACTAGTGAAATATTTATATCTACTGATTGTAATAATGGCAATACAATACCTACTGATGAAATTGCTGCAACAGTTGTAGAACCTAATGCTACACGTAATATAGCAGCTGCTAACCATGCCAAGAAAATCGGTGCCATTTCTGTTCCATGGAGCATATTAGAAATTGTATCTCCAACTCCTCCATCTATTAAAATTTGTTTGAAAGTACCTCCGCCGCCAATAATGAGTAGTAACATTGCAATAGGTGTAATAGCTTTTGTTACTGTATCCATAATCTCATTCATTTTTTGTTTTCTTCTAATACCCATAGTATAAATTGCAAATAACACAGCAATTAACATTGCAGTGGAAGAAGAACCTATGAAATATATAAAACCTTCAAATCCTGATGCCTTACCATCTTCATGACCAGTTATCAACTGAACGATTGTAGAAAGTAGCATTAAAATAACAGGACTTAGTGCAGTTAATAAACTAATACCAAAATTAGGTTGTTCTTCAAGAGGTAATGAATTTGTTTCATCAATATCATCTCTTTTACCCATTTTAGAAAACGCAGTCGGTGCTAATTTTTGTGCAATTTTAGGGAATAGACCGCCGACAATAATAGCTAACGGAATACCAATAATAATGCCATACATTAGTACGTGGCCAATATTAGCATGTACAGCTTGCGAAATAGCAACAGCTCCTGGATGCGGGGGTAAGAAACCATGTGTGATAGCAATAGATGTTGCCATCGGTAGTCCTACTTTTAGGTTTGAAACTTTTAATTTTTTAGCTAGTGTAAATACAAGTGGTATGAGTAAGACAAAGGCTACTTCTAAAAAGAGTGAAATACCAATAACAAATGAAGCGATTAACATTGCCCATGTGACATGTTTTTCTCCAAATTTTTCAATTAATTTCTCAGCAATTTTTGTAGCTCCACCACCGTCTGACAGTAGTTTGCCTAATATAGAACCTAAACCAAAGATAATTGCGATATGACCTAACGTATCTCCCATACCTTTTTCAATTGTTTGTACAATCTTATCTAACGGCATACCTAATATAATACCTGTTATCATTGAAGTAATAATAAGTGCAATAAAGGTATTTAATTTAAGTAGCATTATTAAAATTAATAAAATTACAACCCCGATGACAACGGCAATTAATGGCCAAATTTCTCCCATAATTATAACTCACTTCGTATTGGTTAACTGTTTAATTTATAGACTTCCATTAATGTATCAACTTCGCCTACATTTCCTGGAAAAATAACATAAGGCATATTATTGTATTTTGCTTCTTCACCTGTTAACCAAACTGGTACGCCTTTAGTTATTTGCCCAATGACTTCCGCTTTTTTTATGCCCAAACCTTTGGTTGCTACATCACTAGAAGTGATTCCACCTTTAGCAATAATAAAGCTTGGTCGTATAGATAACTGTTTAACTATACTAACTAAGCTATTAGATATATTTGTTGATATACTTAAATTATTGGTTAAATCCTCTGTTTTAATTACATCACGAGATGTGTATATAACGACATCTTTTCCGTTAACAATAAAATCCTCAACTTCCTTAGTTAATTTTTCGATATAATTTTGTAAATTAGGCTGAGTAACTTCTTTTACATCAAATTCAATTGAATCTATGTCAGTATTTTCTAACAAATAACTGAGTTGAGACGATGATTTTTTAACGTGAGATCCTACAATAATAATTCCGCCATTACTATTTTTCTTATAATGTTTTAAATTGATGATTTCACCAGGTGTTTCACATATGGACTTTACAAATGAGGCTGCAGTTCTGAAAATAAATTTTTTATCGTGATAATTAAGGTATTCAACTAAGCAAGCTGTAAAGTAATCCATATCTTCATCATTTAATGCATCTACTACTACAGCATCTAAGTTGTTCAAAAATTCAAAAGTAGAAAAGATTTGTTCTTTTTTTCTATTTCTAATTTGGTTTAAAGTAATGTGATAAACGTTTTCAGATTTTATTTCACCTTGGCTTTTTTCTTCTATAAAATCAGACATGGATGTTGAACTAAATCCAAAAGTAGTATCATTAGCAAATTCGCTTTCTGATACGGGGATATATTGATTGTCTTCTTTTAAATAATGGATGCCATCATATGTGTAACGGTTACCTTCAAAGAATTCAGGTAAATAAAAAATTGCATTAAAAGGATTTGTTGTGGCTTCATTTAATATTTTTGGTTCTAAATAAAAATGGCCACGTAAGGTAGAATCTCCTCGGCTAATAATTAAGTAAGGTTTATTTAATTTTAATGATACATTTTCAATGTTTTTACTTAATTCTCGATGTAATTGCGTTGTTTCTATTTCATTCAATGCACGTGAGTTTGTTAATATATAAAACATATTGTTTGGTTGTTCAAATGCATCAGTTAAGAGCGCTTCATCCCAATCAGTATATACAGGCAAATCTTTTACTGTTTGAGTTCCTGTAGGATCATCGTCTAGAACTACAATTTTATAATCTAGATTTTCTAACCCTTTATTAAATGTATCTTTTATACGTTGGTTTATTACTTCTTCATTTAACATCTATTCATCACCTACATATTATTGAGTCTTTCAAAGTATTTTATAATACCAGCTTGGTCATTTAATCCATTACCTTGATTAACTTCGGATTTGAAAATTTCTTTTACTTGGTTTACAAGAGGTAGTGTTAAACCAATTGTATCTATAGTAGACGTAACGTTTTTTAAATCTTTCAAATTAATATTAAGCGTACCTCCAGCTTTATAATCTTCTTCAATTATTTTAGGGAATTTTGCTTCCATAGCAGCTGAACCTGCTAACCCATGTCTAATTGCTTCGAACATATCATTTAAATTAATATCAAATTTTTTAGCTAATAATATCCCTTCTGATAATGCTGCAATGTTTGTATTTACAATAATTTGATTTGCTAATTTAACTACACTTCCAGAACCAACATCTCCAACTCTTATTACTGATGCAGATACAGGTTGTAATATTTCTTTTAATTTGGGAAGAATATCAGAATCACAACCAACCATTACTGATAATTCACCCGTAATTGCTAATGGCTCACCACCACTTACTGGGGCATCGATGTATTTAATAGACTTTTCTTCTAGTACTTTACTAATTTCAAGAGATTCATTTGGTGTGAGAGAACTAGTATCAATAACGTACTTAATATTAATTTCATTCTTATTGAGAATTGAATCTTTGCCACTATATAAAACAGATTTAACAATTGCGCCATTTGGTAAAGATAAAAATAGATAGTCAGCTCTTTTTGCTATTTCATCTATGGAAACTATTTGTGCACCTTCGTTAGCTAGCTCAATTTCTGCATCTTTATTAACATCATTAACTAATACTGTCTTATTTGATTTTAGTAAGTTTTTAACCATAGGTTTTCCCATAATACCTAATCCAATAAACCCTATTTGCATGTTTACTCCCCTATGTAAACGTTTACTTAGTAGTGTATACTAAAATGATTAAAATGTATACATTTTAATGTTAAAAATTTTATAGTAGTATATAGTCAAGGAGCTGAGTCTATTGATACGCGACGGTTTGACTGTATATCAACAAATTAGAAATGACATTATTTCGAATGAATTGAAACAAAATGAAAAATTGACAGAAGCTAAATTGGCTAAAAAATACAATGTTAGTAGAACTCCTATTAGAGAAGCAATTAAACAATTAGAAATTGAATACTTCATTAGAGATGGATATGTTTTTATTCCTACGAGCGAAGAATATAGAGATATATTTGAAATGAGAATTTTATTAGAAACTCATGCTTTAAGTAAAGCTTGTACCGTTTATACAAAAGAGGATTTATTAGAATTAAAAAGTTATACTGAAATTGATATTAACCAAGAAGATGAAGAGACGATTATTGCAACAAACGATTTATTTCATCAAAAAATAATAAAAGCTACTAATAATCAGTTTATTTTAGAAACTTATCAAAAATTAAAAAGTTATATTTATTTATTTAGTAAAACAGTCATTGATAAAAGAAGACCTGGTTTGATTGAAGAACATAAAGAAATTGTAGAAGCGATGATTGACCATGATAATAAACAAGCAATACATTTATTAGAAGAGCATTTAAAAAAAGATTTAGAATTTAGCTTGTATTATTTAATTAATAATACAAGTAAATGACAAACGAGAGCTAATTATATAATTTAGTAAACAATTTGAATGAGCTTTAAAGATTGCCAATAAGATTTATTTACAATTATCCAATAGAGGCTCTTTCTTTTTATTGACATAAAACTTTCATTCATTAGTATTTTAACTTGAAAATTTTATTCGGTAAGTCTAAAAATCAATTTCAGAATAAAAATTAAGGTTTGTTTCCACAATACGCAGAGACAAACCTTTTAATATATCTATTATTTTTTAATATAACCTAGGTTACCATTAACTGTTTCGTAAAAAATCGAACTGCATTCCTGATTTAATTACAGAGCCGTTTAAATGTTTATCGAGTACGGTTAAGGCTAATTTTCCTTTTGGAAGTTTATTTGTATTGAATCGAACTGTGTATTCTCCAGATTTGAAAAGATTCTTATTAATTTCTATAACTTTATAGTTTGTTGGGTCTTTTCTGCTCTTAATTTCAAGGTACTTTAAATCTGAATTTTTGGAGAAGAATTTTAAGTAGATATTTCCATCTTTTTCAAATATCTTTTGTAATATTACATGCATTCTCTTTTTATATTTATTTTCGTTATATACATAATAATATTTATCATTTGAAATATGTAGTGG
>NZ_PPRG01000078.1 GCF_002902625.1 Staphylococcus devriesei | reverse complement strand
TTGTGCTATTGCCGCTGGCATCTGTGGACGTCACTGTAATTGGGTAACTACCTACTGTTGTTGGTCTACCACTGATGGTATCTGTCTCTGAATCGAACGTTACTCCATCTGGTAAACCACTTACGCTGTTTGTCACAGGCTGACCGCTATTATCTTTAGCGTTGATTACGATTGGTTCGATAGCCGTATTCACTTCTGAATTTTGATCACCAATATTTGTCACTACTGGTTTG
>NZ_PPRG01000077.1 GCF_002902625.1 Staphylococcus devriesei | reverse complement strand
TTACTAGTGATTATTATTATTTAAATAGTATTAGCTATTGGAATGCAAAACTCAACACTTTATAATTATATTATAACAAGTTACTAAGTTCGTTAAATCACGATTAATTCGAAAGTTCCAATTTAATATATTATTACCTTTATAAGGTTTGCAATTAAGTATTAAAAACGATATTATATCAAAGATGTATACATATACGGGCTAATTTTATGAAAGCGAGAATGATAGGTTATGGATATGCAAGAACGCTATAACAGAAGAGAAAATATACGAAATTTTTCTATTATTGCTCATATTGATCATGGTAAATCAACATTAGCAGATAGAATTTTAGAAAACACCAAATCTGTTGAAACACGAGATATGCAAAATCAACTATTAGATTCAATGGATTTAGAGCGAGAACGAGGTATTACAATCAAATTAAACGCGGTACGTTTGAAATACGAGGCTAATGATGGTCAAACTTATACTTTCCATCTTATAGATACACCAGGACACGTAGACTTCTCTTATGAGGTATCAAGATCATTAGCTGCGTGTGAAGGTGCCATTCTAGTAGTTGACGCTGCTCAAGGAATTGAGGCACAAACTCTAGCAAATGTTTATTTAGCACTAGATAACGAATTAGAATTGTTACCTGTTGTAAATAAAATTGATTTACCTGCTGCTGAACCTGAAAGAGTTAAACAAGAACTTGAAGATGTCATTGGTCTAGACCAAGATGACGTGGTGTTAGCAAGTGCGAAATCTAACATAGGTATTGAAGAAATTTTAGAGAAAATAGTTGAGGTAGTTCCTCCACCAGAAGGTGATCCTAGTGCTCCACTTAAAGCATTAATCTTTGATTCTGAGTATGATCCTTATCGTGGTGTAATTTCATCAATACGAGTAATGGAAGGCGTAGTTAAAGCTGGTGATCGTATTAAAATGATGGCTACTGGCAAAGAGTTTGAGGTAAGCGAAGTGGGAATTAACACCCCTAAACAATTACCAGTAGAGGAACTTACTGTTGGTGACGTAGGTTATATCATTGCTAGTATTAAAAATGTAGATGACTCACGTGTAGGTGATACCATTACACATGCTAATAGACCAGCAGAATCGCCACTTAAGGGTTATAAGAAAATGAACCCAATGGTATATTGTGGTTTATTTCCAATTGAAAATAAAGATTATAATGATTTAAGAGAAGCTCTAGAGAAGTTACAATTAAACGATGCTTCATTAGAGTTTGAACCTGAATCTTCACAAGCATTAGGATTTGGCTTTAGAACAGGATTCTTAGGGATGCTTCACATGGAAATCATCCAAGAACGTATTGAACGTGAATTTGGAATTGAATTAATTGCTACTGCACCATCCGTTATATATCAATGTATTATGAAAGATGGCTCAGAAGTTACAGTAGATAATCCAGCCCAAATGCCTGAGCGTGATAGAATAGAAGCTATTTATGAACCATATGTCAAAGCTACTATGATGGTTCCTAACGATTATGTAGGTGCCGTTATGGAGTTATGTCAACGTAAACGTGGACAATTTATCAATATGGACTACTTAGACGATATTCGAGTTAACATCGTTTATGAAATTCCTCTATCTGAAGTAGTATTCGACTTTTTCGATCAATTAAAATCAAATACTAAAGGTTATGCTTCATTTGATTATGAATTTATTGAGAATAAAGTAAGTAACCTAGTTAAAATGGACATCTTATTAAATGGTGATACTGTAGACGCTTTAAGTTTCATCGTGCATAGAGACTTCGCCTATGAAAGAGGTAAAGCACTAGTTGAAAAACTTAAAACATTAATTCCTAGACAACAGTTCGAAGTACCTGTTCAAGCTGCTATTGGTCAAAAAATCGTAGCTAGAACTAACATTAAGTCAATGGGTAAAAATGTTTTATCTAAATGTTACGGTGGCGATATAAGTCGTAAACGTAAATTATTAGAAAAACAAAAAGCTGGTAAAGCTAAAATGAAAGCAGTTGGTAACGTAGAAATACCACAAGATGCTTTCTTAGCAGTATTAAAAATGGACGACGAATAGTTAACAAAGAGGTTGAGTCAGTTATAAATTAAGATTTTAATGCTTAATATGGTGGAAAGTATATACTATTAAACTATTTATTTTCTCCCATTGTTAAAATCTTCAATTTTATTGTCTCAGTCTCTTTTTAATTCAATTATAAAATAAGTGAAGGTGTAAATATGACGGTCAAAAGCGCATATATCCATATTCCGTTTTGCGTTAGAATATGTACTTATTGCGATTTTAATAAGTATTATATTGATAAACAGCCTGTAGACGACTATCTAACTGCGTTAATAAAAGAAATGAAGACGAGTTCTAATAGGGATTTAGACACTATGTATGTAGGAGGAGGCACGCCTACTGCACTTAATGAAGCACAACTTGAAAGATTATTAGAAGCAATCACTTCTATTTTTTCAATTAGTGGAGAATTTAGTTTTGAAGCTAACCCAGATGAATTAACTTTTAATAAAGTGAAATTACTAGAACAATACGGGGTAAATAGGATTTCGATGGGTGTACAAACCTTTAAACCTGAATTATTACGCATTCTTGGTAGAACTCATGAAACGGAAGATATATATAATGCAGTAAACAATGCTAGAAAAGCTGGCATTCAATCTATTAGCCTTGATTTAATGTATCATTTGCCTGAACAAACTTTAGAAGACTTTTCAGATAGTTTAAATAGAGCTATAAACATGGATATCGATCATATCTCAAGTTATGGGTTAATTTTAGAACCTAAAACTCAATTTTATAATATGTACCGAAAAGGTAAATTGAAATTACCTAATGAAGACTTAGGTGCTGAAATGTATCAGCATTTAATGAGGTCTCTCGAAAACACGCCTTTCAAACAATATGAAATTTCTAATTTTGCTAAAGATAATCACGAATCGTATCATAATAAAGTGTATTGGCTTAATGAAGAATATTATGGTTTTGGAGCCGGCGCAAGTGGTTATGTAAATGGAGTGAGGTATACAAACTTAAATCCAGTTCAACATTACATCAATAAAGTGAATGATGATGTAATGCCTATATTAACAAGCAATACGCCGACACTTGAGGAAAAAATGGAAGAAGAAATGTTCTTAGGGTTAAGAATGAACAAAGGCGTGAGCAGAGAAAAGTTTAATCTTAAATTTGACATATCTTTGGATAAAGTTTTTGGTCACACTATTGATAAATTAAAAAATAAAGAACTATTAAAAGAACAAGATGGATATATTTCTTTAACCGAACGTGGAAAAGTGATTGGTAATGAGGTTTTTGAAGCTTTTCTACTTAATATATAGATATTTTGAAAAAGTAGTGCTTTAACGTTGACTTACTTTGACCAATTTGATAAATTATAATTAGCACTTGAGAGGAAACAGTGCTAATGAGGTGAAAACATGATTACAGATAGACAATTAAGCATTTTAAATGCAATTGTTGAAGATTATGTTGATTTAGGACAACCAATTGGTTCTAAAACTTTGATTGACAGACATCATTTAGATGTTAGTCCAGCAACGATTAGGAATGAAATGAAATATTTAGAAGAACTAAATTTTCTAGAAAAAACGCATTCATCATCAGGTCGTTCGCCTTCAGAAGAAGGTTTTAGACTATATGTCAATCAATTGTTAAAGAATGCATCTCATCAAAAACACAATAAAGTTCAACGATTAAATCAACTCTTGATTGAGAATCACTACGATATTTCTTCAGCATTAAATTATTTTGCAAATGAATTATCAATGAAATCTCAATATGCAACGTTGGTTGTTCGTCCAGACCATAATAAAGATATTATAAATAACATCCATTTAATACGTGCAAATCAATCAATTATTATAATGGTAATCGTTTATAATTCAGGGCACGTAGAACATTTACATTTGCATTCATACATTGATTTAGGAAATGATAGGTTAATTGATATTTCTAATTTTATTAGTCAACATTATAGCGAGAATAATTTTAACTTAAAAAGTAAAATTAAAGCTTTTGTTAACTCTAATGAAGAAGAAGTATTCATTAATAATATCGTTCATATGCTTAATTCACACCTTCACAAACAAAGTAATAGCATTTTTATGGGTGGAAAGGTTAAACTAATTGATGCATTGAATGAATCAAATGTTTCGTCAATTCAACCAATTTTACAATATTTAGAGTCAGAGCGGATTACTGAACTGTTAGAAGATATTTCTTCTTCAGAAATTAATGTAAAAATTGGAAAAGAAATTGATGAAAGTCTTAGTGATATCTCAATTGTTACAAGTCAATATCACTTTGACCATTCTTTAAAAGGACAAATAGCGGTCATTGGACCAACTGCAATGCATTATCAAAATGTGATTCAATTGCTTAACCAAATTTGGTAAGTTTAATTGTAATTATATTGGAGGGTAAAAAATGACAGAAAAAGATGAATCAGTAAAAAATACTACTGAAAATACTGAAGAAAATGAATCAACTAATGAAGAAACATCATCAGTAGAAAATGCTGAACCTGCTACAGTTGAAAATGATAATTCACAAGATAGTGAGGAAATTGAAGAAACATCAGTAGATCCTAAAGATGAAGAAATTCAGCAATTACAGTTAAAAGCAAATGAAAATGAAGAAAAATATTTAAGATTGTACGCAGAATTTGAAAACTATAAGCGTAGAATTCAAAAAGAAAATGAAACAAATAAGAAATATCAGTCTCAACGCGTATTAACTGATATTTTACCTACAATTGATAATATTGAACGCGCTTTACAAATTGAAGGTAGCGACGAATCATTTAAATCATTACAAAAAGGTGTGCAAATGGTTCATGAAAGCTTATTAAGAGCACTTAAAGAAAATGGTCTTGAAGAAATTGAATCTGAAGGTCAAGAATTTGATCCTAATTATCACCAAGCTGTAGTTCAAGATGATAATCCGGATTTCAAATCTGGAGAAATTACTCAAGAACTACAAAAAGGGTATAAATTAAAAGATAGAGTTCTAAGACCATCAATGGTTAAAGTAAATCAATAAAACATTTGATGAAAATACCATTTTAACAAATAATTATATTGGAGGAATTTTATTATGAGTAAAGTAATCGGTATAGATTTAGGTACAACAAATTCATGTGTAGCTATTTTAGAAGGAGACGAACCTAAAGTAATTCAAAACCCTGAAGGTGCTAGAACTACTCCATCAGTAGTAGCATTCAAAAACGGTGAAACTCAAGTTGGTGAAGTAGCTAAACGTCAAGCTATTACTAACCCTAATACAGTTCAATCAATCAAACGTCATATGGGTACTGACTATAAAGTTGACATTGAAGGTAAATCATACACTCCTCAAGAAATTTCAGCAATGGTTTTACAAAACCTTAAAAACACTGCAGAAAGCTATTTAGGAGATAAAGTTGACAAAGCAGTTATCACAGTTCCTGCTTACTTCAACGATGCCGAACGTCAAGCAACAAAAGACGCTGGTAAAATTGCCGGTTTAGAAGTTGAACGTATTATTAATGAACCAACTGCTGCTGCATTAGCTTATGGTTTAGACAAAACTGAACAAGACCAAAAAGTATTAGTATTCGACTTAGGTGGCGGTACGTTTGACGTTTCTATCCTTGAATTAGGCGATGGCGTATTTGAAGTACTTTCAACTGCTGGTGACAACAAACTTGGCGGTGACGACTTTGACCAAGTAATTATTAATCACTTAGTATCAGAATTCAAAAAAGAAAATGGTGTAGACTTATCACAAGATAAAATGGCACTACAACGTCTTAAAGATGCTGCTGAAAAAGCTAAAAAAGACTTATCAGGTGTTTCTCAAACTCAAATTTCATTACCATTCATCTCAGCTGGCGAAAATGGTCCATTACACTTAGAAATTAGTTTAACTCGTTCTAAATTTGAAGAATTAGCTGATTCATTAATTAGAAGAACTATGGAGCCTACTCGTCAAGCACTTAAAGACGCTGGCTTATCTACTTCAGAAATCGATGAAGTAATCTTAGTAGGTGGTTCAACTCGTATCCCAGCTGTTCAAGAAGCAGTTAAAAAAGAAATTGGTAAAGATCCTCATAAAGGTGTTAACCCTGACGAAGTAGTAGCAATGGGTGCTGCTATCCAAGGTGGCGTTATCACTGGTGATGTTAAAGATGTCGTATTATTAGACGTTACACCATTATCACTTGGTATTGAAATTATGGGCGGCCGTATGAACACATTAATTGAACGTAATACAACTATCCCAACTTCAAAATCACAAGTATACTCAACTGCAGCTGATAACCAACCAGCAGTAGACATTCACGTATTACAAGGTGAACGTCCAATGGCATCAGATAACAAAACATTAGGTAGATTCCAATTAACTGATATTCCACCTGCTCCACGTGGCGTACCTCAAATTGAAGTTACATTCGATATTGATAAAAATGGTATCGTAAACGTTACAGCAAAAGATTTAGGTACTAACAAAGAACAAAATATTACAATTCAATCAAGCTCAGCTTTATCTGATGAAGAAATCGAACGTATGGTTAAAGATGCAGAAGAAAATGCTGAAGCAGATAAAAGCCGTCGTGAAGAAGTAGACTTAAGAAATGAAGCAGATAGCTTAGTATTCCAAGTTGAAAAAACTATTAAAGACTTAGGTGAAAATATTAGCGAAGATGACAAAACTAATGCTGAAAGTAAAAAAGATGCTTTAAAATCTGCACTTGAAGGTCAAGACTTAGAAGACATCAAAGCTAAAAAAGAAGAACTTGAAAAAGTAATTCAAGATTTATCAGCTAAAGTTTATCAACAAGCTCAACAACAAGCACAAGGTGCTGATGCTCAACAACAAGGCAATAATGACAGCAATGTAGAAGATGCTGAATTTAAAGAAGTAAATGACGATGAAGATAAAAAATAATCGCTAATCGTTTATAAGGTTCGCTAATTTAGTTAAACCACTATAAATGTCAGCCAAAAAGTCAAAGTCAATTGAACATTGGCTTTGACTTTTTCTTTTATATTTACAATACTTGTAAATGCTCATAAAAATACCGCTTTAAAAGGAGAGATGAAATTGGCTAAAAGAGATTATTATGAAGTCTTAGGCGTTAGCAAAGGCGCATCTAAAGAGGAAATAAAAAAAGCTTACCGTAAATTATCAAAAAAATATCATCCCGATATTAACAAAGAAGAAGGTGCCGACGAGAAGTTCAAAGAAATCTCTGAAGCATATGAAGTACTCAGTGATGACAATAAACGTGCTAATTATGATCAATTTGGTCACGAAGGCCCACAAGGTGGTTTTGGAAGCCAAGGATTTGGCGGCCAAGACTTCGGTGGCTTTGGCGGCGGATTCGAAGATATATTTAGTTCATTCTTCGGTGGATCACGCCAAAGAGACCCTAATGCGCCACGTAAGGGTGATGATTTACAATATACAATGACATTAGAATTTGAAGAAGCAGTCTTCGGAACTAAAAAAGAAATATCTATTCGTAAAGACGTCACTTGTCACACATGTAATGGTGAAGGCGCTAAACCTGGTACTAGTAAGAAAACTTGTAGTTATTGCAACGGCGCAGGCCATGTTTCAGTAGAACAAAATACTATCTTAGGCCGTGTTAGAACTGAACAAACTTGTCCTAAGTGTAATGGCTCTGGTGTAGAGTTTGAAGAGCCATGTCCAACTTGTCATGGTAAAGGTACAGAAAATAAAACAGTTAAATTAGAAGTAACGGTTCCGGAAGGTGTCGATAACGATCAACAAATTCGCTTAGCAGGCGAAGGTACACCAGGAGAAAATGGCGGACCACATGGTGACTTATATGTAGTGTTCCGCGTTAGACCTTCAGATAAATTTGAACGCGATGGCGATGATTTATATTACAATCTAAATGTTAGTTTCCCACAAGCATCATTAGGTGACGAAATTAAAGTTCCAACACTCAAAGGGCATGTCATGTTAACTATTCCTGCAGGTGCACAAACAGGTAAACAGTTCCGCTTAAAAGACAAAGGCGTAAAAAATGTTCATGGTTATGGTCACGGTGATCTATTTGTTAACATTAAAGTAGTTACACCAACTAAACTTACAGATAAGCAAAGAGAACTAATGAGAGAATTTGCAGAAATTAATGGGGAAACTTTAGAAGAACAACCTTCTAATTTCAAAGATAAAGCACGCAAATTTTTTAGAGGAGAATAAATGATGAACTGGACAGAACTTTCAATTGTAGTTAACCATGAGGTTGAACCTTTAGTAACTGATATACTAGAAGATAATGGTTCAAACGGTGTGGTTATAGAGGATTCTGACGATTTAATCAATCAACCTGCAGATAAATTTGGCGAAATTTATGAATTGAAAAAAGAGGACTATCCTGAAAAAGGCGTTAGATTAAAAGCTTATTTCAATGATTTAACTTATTCGTCTCAATTCAGAGAGAAAATTGAGAACCAAATTTCAGCTTTAGAAGGAATTGACACTGATATTGTCAACTTTTCTGAAAAGACTATCGCAGAAGTAGATTGGGCAAACGAATGGAAAAACTACTTTCATCCTTTTAGAGCATCAAAGAGATTTACAATCGTTCCTAGCTGGGAAGACTATACTAAAGAAACAGATGCAGAATTATGCATCGAGTTAGACCCTGGAATGGCATTTGGAACAGGTGACCATCCGACAACGAGTATGTGTTTAAAAGCAATAGAGCATTATGTTTCCCCTCAAAACTCAGTAATTGATGTAGGTACAGGCTCTGGGATATTGAGTATTGCTTCTCACTTAATAGGTGTTAACAGAATTAAAGCGCTCGATATAGATGAAATGGCTGTAAATGTGGCTAAAGAAAACTTTAGAAAAAATAATTGTGAAGATTCAATTGAAGCTGTGCCAGGAAATTTATTACAAGATGAAACTGAAAAATTTGACATTGTAATCGCAAATATACTAGCTCATATTATTGATGATATGATTGAAGATGCATATAATACATTGAATAGCGATGGCTATTTTATTACTTCTGGTATAATCGAAGAAAAACATGAAGAAATTCTATCTCATATGAAGCGTGTAGGATTTGAAATAGTATCAATCAATCATGACAACGGGTGGGTATGCATCGTTGGTCAGAAAGTGAGTGAATAAATTGCAAAGGTACTTTATAGATCAAAACGCTGATGAAGATCAGCGTTTTTTTATAACAAATAAGGAAGATATTCATCATATAACGAATGTTATGAGAAACTCAGTTGGTAATGAAGTTATCGTAACTTTTAAAAATAAAGAGGTTTATACGACTGAGATTACTCAAATTACACCTCAAGAAATTGAACTTAAATTAATTCAGAAATTAGATATAAATACTGAACTACCTGTGCATGTTACAATTTGTAGTGGATTAATTAAATCTGATAAATATGAATGGATGATACAAAAGGCTACAGAGATGGGGGCCTCAGAATTTATCGCTGTAGAAATGGATAGATCTGTTGCTAAATTACCACCTAACAAAACTCAAAAGAAATTAGAACGTTGGCAAAAAATCATCAAGGAGGCAGCTGAACAAAGTTATCGTTTAATCGTTCCTAATATTAAATTCGAGTCGAATTTAAATAAAATTTATGATACTATTAGTCATTATGACTATATTTTATTAGCATATGAAGATGAAGCGAAACGTGGGGAAATTAGCTTGTTCAAGGACACTTTGAGACAATTTAAGACTAACGATCGCATATTAATTATATTTGGACCAGAAGGTGGATTTTCTGAAAAAGAAATCGCATCCTTTAAAGATGTAAGTACTAATGTCGGCTTAGGTCCAAGAATTTTACGGGCAGAAACAGCACCGCTTTATGCATTGAGTGCTATAAGTTTTGAAAAAGAATTAATGGGGTGAATTTCATGTCAACAGTTGCGTTTCACACATTAGGTTGTAAAGTTAACCATTATGAAACTGAAGCAATTTGGCAATTATTTAAAGAAGCAGATTACGATAGAGTAGATTTTGAAACAAATGCAGATGTCTTTCTTATCAATACTTGTACAGTAACTAACACTGGTGATAAAAAAAGTAGACAAATTATACGTAGAGCGATTCGACAAAATCCAGATGCAGTAGTTTGTGTGACAGGATGTTACGCACAAACGTCATCTGCCGAAATTATGGAAATTCCTGGAGTAGATGTCGTTGTCGGTACACAAGATAGATATAAATTATTAGATTACATTGATCAATTCAGAGCGGAACGTCAGCCGATTAACGGTGTTGGAAATATTATGAAGAACCGTACATATGAAGAATTAGATGTTCCTTATTTCACTGACAGAACTAGAGCTTCTCTTAAGATTCAAGAAGGATGTAACAATTTTTGTACATTTTGCATAATTCCATGGGCGCGTGGATTAATGCGTTCTAGAGATCCTGAAAAAGTAGTTGAACAAGCAACTCAACTCGTACAATCAGGTTATAAAGAAATCGTTCTTACAGGTATTCATACTGGTGGATATGGCCAAGATTTAAAAAATTACAACCTAGCACAGCTATTAAGAGATTTAGAAGAAATTGATGGCTTAGAGCGTATTAGAATTTCATCAATCGAAGCTAGCCAACTTACAGATGAAGTCATCGACGTTTTAAAACAATCAAATAAAGTTGTCAGACACTTACACGTACCATTGCAATCAGGTTCTGATACAGTATTAAAACGTATGAGAAGAAAATATACTATGGACCACTTCTCTGAAAGAATAACGAAATTACATGAAGCATTACCAGACTTAGCTATCACTAGTGATGTCATTGTTGGCTTCCCAGGCGAAACAGAAGAAGAATTCCAAGAAACATTTGACTTTATTGTTAAACACAAATTCTCAGAGTTACATGTTTTCCCTTATTCATCACGTATCGGTACACCTGCAGCACGTATGGAGGACCAAATTGATGAGCATATTAAAATTGAGCGTGTGCATAAACTGATTGCGCTAAGTGATCAACTTGCTAAAGACTACGCGTCTAAATTTGAAAATGAAGTACTAGAAGTCATTCCAGAAGAAGCTGGAGAAAAAGAAGGTACATTAGTAGGTTATGCTGATAATTATATGAAAGTAGAATTTGAAGCTGATGAATCTTTAATCGGCCAAATTGTTAAGGTTAAAATACTAAAAGCTGATTATCCAATTAATATTGGAAGTGCAATTAGAGTTGTAGATCATGCAACTAACAAATCAGAACAAGGTGTACTATTATAAATTTTTAAAATTATAAAGATTTGCAATTGACCATAATAATTTCATATATTATACTAAGTAAAGCATAGTTATATAGCACTATGCGACTAATGACTTTAAAGTTTCGTTGATATTTGGAGGGAGGGAAATACAGATGTCTAAAACAGTAGTACGTAAAAATGAATCACTAGAAGATGCATTACGTAGATTTAAACGTTCAGTATCTAAAAGTGGTACTATCCAAGAAGTACGTAAACGTGAATTTTACGAAAAACCAAGTGTTAAACGTAAAAAGAAATCAGAAGCTGCACGTAAACGTAAATTCAAATAATTAATAGCTCTGTTGACTCCCTCAACAAGAATATTAATTATAAATATACTCTCGATTAGTTTAAACTAATCGGGAGTTTTTTCTTTTTTAAAGATATGATGCTAACACTATAATCTACCTATATATTAATGTATAATCGACATTGAGAGCGAGGTGAAATTGTGAACTATTTTAATGCAATACATATCATTTTAAATTCGATTTTATCTACTAATACATGGATGACCCAAATATCCGATATTATTACTAGCCCACTTATTTCCTTAATACTGACTTGTATTATCTTTTTAGGCTTTCTCTATCAATTATACTCAAAAAGAGTGAATCTTATGGGTATTATTGCAAGTCTCGCACTTCTAGTTTTATTCTTAGGTTTTCTAGTAAGTGGTGATGTTAATCTGGTATCCGTACTCTTATTTTTCGTTGGTGCGATACTGGTAATTATTGAATTATTTGTAATTGGTGCGATTATTGGAATAATAGGAATCACTTTAATTGTATTAAGCATCATTATGCTTGGTGATAATATATTATTAATGTTAATGAATGTAGTGGTTGCTACTATTCTAGCTATTATCGAATGGGTGATATTGGTGAAATTTTTCAAACGTAAAATTCCATTTCTAGATAAAGTCGTTTTAAAAGACTCAACGAATGCAGAAGCAGGTTATAGATCTCACGATGACCGTTCTCACTTGATAGGACAAATAGCTCAAACTATAACTGATCTTAGACCGGCAGGAATTATTTCTATAGATAATGAAAGAATTGATGCTGTCTCTGATGGTGCGTTCATACTTAGAAATAAACAAGTTAAAATTCTTGAAGTTGAAGGTACTAGAGTTGTAGTTAGAGAAATTGAATAATTATAAAGGAGCGATTTAATGTTTGGAATAGGTATTATCATAATTGCTGTCATTATTATTATAGCATTATTAATTTTATTCTCATTTGTACCAGTTGGACTTTGGATATCTGCAATAGCTGCTGGCGTAAAAGTAGGTATCGGTACTTTAGTGGGTATGAGATTACGTCGCGTTTCACCACGTAAAGTTATTGGTCCGTTAATCAAAGCGCATAAAGCTGGCTTGAACTTAACGACTAATCAACTAGAATCTCACTATCTAGCAGGTGGTAATGTAGACAGAGTGGTTGATGCTAACATTGCCGCTCAACGTGCAGATATCAACTTACCATTCGAACGTGCTGCTGCAATTGACTTAGCAGGCCGCGATGTTTTAGAAGCTGTTCAAATGTCAGTAAACCCTAAGGTTATTGAAACACCATTTATAACTGGGGTTGCTATGAATGGTATCGAAGTTAAGGCCAAAGCAAGAATCACTGTGCGTGCGAACATTTCACGCTTAGTTGGTGGTGCAGGTGAAGAAACAATTATCGCTCGTGTTGGTGAAGGTATTGTTTCAACTATCGGTTCAAGTGAACACCATACTCAAGTACTTGAAAATCCGGATAATATATCAAAAACAGTATTAAGTAAAGGATTAGACTCAGGTACTGCGTTTGAAATCTTATCTATTGATATTGCTGATGTAGATATTGGTAAAAATATTGGTGCAGACTTACAAACTGAACAAGCGCTTGCTGATAAAAATATTGCACAAGCTAAAGCAGAAGAACGTCGTGCGATGGCTGTAGCTTCAGAACAAGAAATGAAAGCTCGTGTCCAAGAAATGCGCGCTAAAGTAGTGGAAGCAGAATCTGAAGTTCCACTTGCAATGGCTGAAGCTTTACGTAAAGGCAATATTGGCGTTAAAGATTATTATAACTTGAAAAATATTGAAGCCGATACAGGTATGAGAAACGCAATTAATCAACGTTCAGAGCAGAATGATGATGAATCACCAGAGTAAACGATAAGGGGTGATTAAATGAATATAGGTATTATCATATTTGTAATATCTATCATTATTTCAGGAGTTAGTGCTTTACGTGATAAAAGTCATGAGCAACGTCAAAATCAACGACCAACTCAACGTAAAAACACTTCATCTGATCAAAAGCCTAAGCAACAAAAAGGTTTTTTCGAACAAATTGAAGAAGCTTTTAGTGAATTAGAGAAGGAATTTTCAGATGATGAAACGACTTCTCAAAAGAGAAAAGAAGTCCCTAAAAATAAAAAATCTGTTTATCAAGACCAAAAGCTCGAAAGGGAAATTTCAGAAGAACAAGCTTCTGAAGAATTAGAACGTTCACAAAGAACTATTCAACGTCATACCGACCGTCAGACTAGACAAACAAACTCAACTCGCGGTAGTGACCAAGAACGTCAAAAATTACAAGAAGAATTAGAATCAGAGTTAGTTGATAATCTCTATAACGTTCGAGCTGAAATTGATAGAGAAAAAGAAAAGCAGCTTACTCAAATTGAAAATAGAGCCCGTTCAATTATTAACGACAAAAACTTATCTGAACGTACTAAACGTTTTAAATTAAAACAATTACTTAATAGTAAGACAATAGAACAAGATATGACACATGAAAAGCTACAATTTGATAGAGATCCAGTCATTAATGGTGTTATATGGCAAGAAATACTGAATAAACCAAAGCAACTATAATAATATTGATGGAGCCTAGAACTTTCCTAGTGAAAGATTTCTAGGCTTTTTTAATTTAATATACAAGTTATGTTGTTTATTTAAATAACTATACAGTGACATTTACTTCTAACATATCCTATAAATCAATAAAATTTGTATACTTAAGCATTGTTTAGTAAAATTTATATGGAAGACGTTATTGTTATAACTTAATATATACTTGTTTTAGTGAGTATCATTTGCTAAATTGGATTACTCATTTTCAAAGTATTACATATGTGAATTAATAACCAATTTGCATTGAAATATATAACTTTGTATTAGTGAAAAGGAGCGCTTATATGCCTGGAATAATTCAAATAGAAGACATCAATCATTCTCAAGCTTTAATTGGAAATAATGATGAACACTTAAAAGCGATTGAGGAATCATTTGATGTTGAGATACATGCTCGTGGACAAGAAATTGCTGTTAAAGGACAAGTATTAGAGCATGTTGAGAAAGCAGAATTAGTTCTAAAAAATTTATTAAAGGTAATTGAATTAGGAAATACAGTTACTTTAAAAGATGTTGAAGCCGCAATAAAAATGGCTCAAAATGGTACAATTCAATATTTATTAGATTTATATGACGAAGAAATTACTAAGGATGCATTTGGTAAAACTATACGTGCCAAAACAATGGGTCAACGTTTATATGTGAATGCTATGAAAAGAAACGATTTAGTATTCGGTATTGGCCCAGCTGGAACAGGTAAAACATTTTTAGCTGTAGTTTATGCTGCTAAACAATTAAGAAAAGGGAATGTAAAACGTATTGTTTTAACACGACCAGCAGTAGAAGCCGGAGAATCGCTAGGCTTTTTACCAGGGGATTTAAAAGAAAAAGTAGATCCTTACTTAAGACCTTTATATGATGGTTTAAATACTGTTCTAGGCAGAGAGCAAACTGCTCGTTTCATCGAACGTGGTACTATTGAAATTGCGCCTTTAGCATATATGCGTGGTCGTACGCTTGATGATGCCTTCGTTATATTAGACGAAGCTCAGAATACAACACACGCTCAAATGAAAATGTTCTTAACAAGATTAGGCTTCGGTTCGAAAATGGTAGTTACAGGAGATCAAACTCAAATTGATTTACCTAAAGGGGTTAAGAGTGGATTGAAAGAAGCTGTTAAAAAGCTACGAGATGTAAATGGTATAACTATTATGCAATTAGACCAAAGTGACGTTGTAAGACATCCATTAGTTAGTAAAATCATTGATCGTTATGAAGGAGATATCTAAATGTTTACAATTGATTTTAATGATCACACTGAATTAGTAAAGGAAGATTGGTATCAACAAATTGATAAATTCCTAACTTTCGCTAAAGAACAAGAGGGCATTAAAGAGGATGCCGAACTTTCTGTTACGTTTGTAGATAAGGAAGAAATTCAACAAATTAACAAAATGTATAGAGATAAAGATAAAGTTACAGATGTTATTTCATTCGCTTTAGAAGAAGACGAACCTGAGATTACTGGATTGGATATGCCGAGAGTGCTTGGTGATATTATTATCTGTACTGATGTAGCTCAAGAACAAGCAGAATATTATGGCCATTCCTTCGAACGTGAACTAGGCTTCTTGTCCCTTCATGGTTTCTTACATTTGTTGGGCTATGATCATATGAATGAAGAAGATGAAAAAAGAATGTTTGGCCGTCAAGACACTATATTAAATGCATATGGGCTGACAAGAGATTAAACTTTTCAAAAGGTTTCGACATACGTTTGATGGTTTTAAAACACTTCTTCTAAAAGATCATAATTATATATTGCATATCATTATCGCAATACTCACTATTGTTTTGGGAATCATTTTCAATTTAAATAATATTGAATGGATGTTTATATTACTAGCAATATTTTTAGTGTTAACATTAGAAGCTGTGAATACTGCTATTGAATGTGTCGTAGATTTAGTAACAATGGAGTATCATGAATTGGCTAAGCAAGCTAAAGATATCGCAGCTTTTAGTGTGTTATTAGTCTCAATATTAGCATTAATTATTGGATTAATTATTTTTATACCGCATATTTTTTAGGGGAAAAGGAGATAAGGATAGATGAGTTATCAATCACAGTATTTTTTAGAAGCGAAAGAAGCACAAAAGCGTGCCTACGCGCCATATAGTAATTTTAAGGTAGGAGCGTATTTAATCACTAAAGACGGACGAACATTCTATGGGGCCAATATTGAAAACGCAGCGTACCCTTCTTGTATTTGTGCGGAAAGATCAAGTTTAGTTACTGCGATTTCAGAAGGCTATCGTCCAGGAGAATTTGAGTCTATTACAATCACTGTTAATGCTGATAAACCCTCTTCTCCTTGTGGTACGTGCAGACAAGTGTTAAAAGAATTATGTGATGATGATATGCCAGTTTATATGACAAACCATACAGGTGAATTATTAGAGTCAACAGTGGCTAAGTTATTGCCATACGGCTTTTCAGGAAAGGATTTAGAATAAATGACAGAACATAAGTCAGGATTTGTTTCAATTATAGGAAGACCAAATGTTGGGAAATCAACATTTATGAATAGAGTGATTGGTCATAAAATAGCGATTATGTCTGATAAAGCTCAAACAACGCGTAATAAAATTCAAGGCGTTATGACAAGAGAAGATGCCCAAATCATCTTTTTAGATACACCGGGTATTCATAAACCTAAGCACAAGTTAGGCGACTATATGATGCGTGTAGCGAAGAATACATTATCTGAAATTGACGCTATTATGTTTATGGTAAATGTAAATGAAGAAATTGGTCGTGGCGATGAATATATAATTGAAATGTTAAAAAACGTGAAAACTCCAGTATTTTTAGTTTTAAATAAAATTGATTTAGTACATCCAGATGCCTTAATGCCAAGAATTGAACAATATAAGGAGTATATGGATTTCACTGAAATTGTACCTATTTCAGCGTTAGAAGGTCTTAATGTAGATCATTTTATTGATGTGCTTAAAACTTATTTACCTGAAGGCCCTAAGTATTATCCAGATGACCAAATATCTGACCACCCTGAACAATTCGTTGTTAGTGAGATTATACGTGAGAAAATATTGCATTTAACAAGTGAAGAGATTCCTCACGCAATAGGTGTTAACGTAGATAGAATGGTTAAAGAAGGCGAAGACCGTGTGAGAGTAGAAGCTACAATATTTGTAGAGCGGGACTCACAAAAAGGTATTGTTATCGGTAAAGGTGGTAAAAAATTAAAAGAAGTAGGTAAAAGAGCTCGACGAGATATTGAAATGCTCTTAGGATCAAAAGTATACTTAGAATTATGGGTTAAGGTTCAAAAAGATTGGCGCAATAAAGTTAATTTTATTCGTCAAATGGGGTATATTGAAGACCAAGATTAAAATTAATTATGTGATAGAAAGCCGGTGGGATGAATGCTCGATAAGCAAAAAGGAATTATTATTAAATCAGTCGATTATGGTGAATCTGATAAAATTATTACTGTTTTAAATGAGCATGGCGCTAAAATTCCTTTAATGGTGAGACGTGCTAAAAAATCTAAAACCGGCTTACAAGCCCATACGCAACTATTTGTGTATGGCTTATTTATTTATAATAAATGGAAAGGCATGGGAACGTTAAATTCTATAGATGTAATAAATCAGTATTATGACTTGCGTTTAGATATCTTTAATAGTAGTTACGCAACTTTATGTGCAGAAGTGATTGATCGTTCAATGGAACAAGATGAAGTTTCGCCAAATCATTATCAGTTATTACATTTCTCATTGGAAAATATATCTAAAGGGGATTCTGCTCAATTAATGTCAATTATAGTACTACTTAAATGTATGAACCGTTTTGGTTTTACGGCTTTCTTTGATCACTGTGCGATTTCAGGAGATGAAGATCAATCTAAACTAGTTGCCTATAGCTTTAAATATGATGGCACAATATCTCAAGAGCAATTAATGAAAGACCCTTATGCTTTACGAATATCTAATAAAACCTTTTATTTATTAGATATCCTTCAAAAATTACCAATAACGAAAATGAATCAGTTTAATATTAGTCAGGATATTTTAGATGAAATGTCAGAGTTAATAATTTTACTTTATAAAGAATATGCTGGAATGTATTTCAAAAGTCAAAAGTTAATCAATCAACTTAAAAGATTAGGAAATGAATAATTTTATCCAATATAAACTTAAAGCTCTCTTCAATTAATTTGCAAATTGAAGAGAGCTTTTTTAATATTTTAAAATAATAGAATTAATTACAATAATTGTTGTGACCTAGAAACTAACTTTTTCAGCTAAGAATGTTTCAAGTTCAGCAATTGGCATACGGATTTGTTCCATTGAATCACGGTCACGTACAGTTACTTGATTATCTTCTAGTGAGTCAAAATCAAATGTAATACAGTAAGGTGTACCAATTTCATCTTGACGACGGTAACGTTTACCAATTGATTGAGATTCATCAAAGTCAATTGCAAATTTAGAACTTAATTGCTCGAAAATTTTAATTGCTTCTTCAGATAATTTTTTGCTTAAAGGTAATACAGCAGCTTTATATGGTGCTAACGCAGGGTGGAAGTGCATTACTGTACGTGCATCTTTACTTCCTTCAACACCTTCTTCATCGTAAGCATCACATAAGAATGCTAACGTTACACGGTCTGCACCAAGTGATGGTTCAATGCAATAAGGTACATATTTTTCATTTGTTTCAGGATCATGATATTTGAAATCTTCGCCAGAATGCTCACTATGCTTTTTCAAGTCAAAGTCAGTACGACTAGCTATACCCCAAAGTTCGCCCCAACCAAATGGGAAACGATATTCGATATCAGTAGTTGCATTTGAGTAATGAGATAATTCATCTTCATCATGATCACGTAAACGCATATTATCTTCGTTAATGTTTAAGTCTTTTAACCATTGGCTAGCAAAAGTCTTCCAGTAATTTTGCCATTTGATTTCTTCGCCAGGTTTACAGAAGAATTCTAATTCCATTTGCTCAAATTCTCTAGTTCTGAAAATGAAGTTACCTGGTGTAATTTCATTACGGAAAGATTTACCAATTTGACCTATTCCGAATGGTAATTTCTTACGCATAGAACGTTGTACGTTTTTATAGTTTACAAAAATACCTTGTGCAGTTTCAGGACGTAAGAATATTTCGTTTGTAGAGTCTTCAGTTACACCTTGGAAAGTTTTGAACATAAGATTGAATTGACGGATATCTGTCCAGTTTGCAGTACCACTTACAGGACATACAATGCCTTCATCATCAATGATACGTTTCATTTCATCAAAACTTAATCCATCTGCGATAAAGTTTTCATCGCCTTTTTCTTTTTGCATATAATCTTCAATTAATTTATCAGCACGATAACGGATTTTACTATCTTTGTTATCAATCATAGGATCATTGAAGTTACCTAAATGACCAGAGGCTTCCCAAGTTTTAGGATTCATTAAAATTGCTGCATCAATACCAACGTTAAATGGCGATTGAGTAATAAACTTTTGCCACCAAGCTTTTTTAATATTATTTTTCAATTCCACACCTAGAGGACCGTAATCCCATGTATTAGACAAGCCACCATAGATATCACTACCAGGGAATACAAACCCTCTATGTTTCGCTAATGATACAATTGTATCCATATCTTTAACCATATAATCTCTCCTTTTTAATAGAAAAACGCCCCAAGACAATAAATAAATGTAAAAACAATTATTATCATCTTGGGACGAGTTGATTTATTAAGCTATATATCAAAATATATAGTTTATAACTAATTTAACCCGCGGTTCCACCCAAATTAGTGCAGCCACTCACTTTTATAAAATTATTTAATATGCCAAAATAAGTTGTTAAGCTTACACCATCCTTAACTCGCTTATCAATAGTTTAATTCATTCATTATTTATTAGCAAGGATTTATATGTATTTGTAGGGAGATAGATAAATAGGTATAATAGATATGAATTTAAAAGGGGTGAAGACCTATAGAACTTAGTAAAAGACAACAACAAATAATTGAAATTGTTAAAACTGGCGGCCCAATAACTGGTGAACACATAGCCGAAAAATTAGAGCTTACACGTGCAACACTAAGACCCGATTTAGCTATCCTTACCATGTCTGGCTTTTTAGAAGCTAGACCTCGAGTAGGTTATTTCTACTCAGGTAAATCAAAAAATAAATTGATGAGTGATCAGTTACGTCAATATGTAGTTAAAGATTATATGTCTCCACCTGTAGTAGTTAAAGAAGACATGACGGTTTATGACGCAATATGTACGATTTTTCTAGAAGATGCTGGCACATTATTTATAATAAATGATAATAATGATTTTATCGGAGTGTGTTCTAGAAAAGACTTACTACGTGCTTCTATGATTGGAGAAGATATTCATACTATGCCCATTAGTGTAAATATGTCACGTATGCCTAATTTAACATACTTAACAGAAGATGAATTAGTGATTTATGCTGCTGATCAAATGATTGAAAAAGAAGTAGACTCAATACCTATAATTAGAAAGAAAGAAAATGATAAATTTCAAGTTATAGGTAGAATTTCAAAGACTACTATTACAAAAGTATTTGTCTCATTATTTAAAGAATAGGTGGTACATCGATGGAAAATATAAAGATAATCATTGCTTCTGATTCAATTGGTGAAACTGCTGAATTGGTAGCAAGAGCTTGTGTTTCACAGTTTAATCCTAAAGAATGTAAACATGAGTTTTTAAGATACCCATATATTGAATCATTCGAAAATATAGATGAGGTCATTCAAGTTGCACATGATAAAAATGCAATTATTGTTTACACCCTTGTTAAACCAGAAATTAAAACTTATATGCAACAAAAAATTAAAGAATATAATTTACAATCAATTGATATAATGGGTCCTTTAATGAACTTATTAAATGAGTCTTACGATGAAAATCCATATAATCAACCTGGTAGAGTACATCGTTTAGATGACGCGTATTTTAAAAAGATTGATGCAATTGAATTTGCTGTAAAATATGATGACGGCAAGGATCCAAAAGGGTTGCCAAAAGCTGATATTGTATTAATTGGGGTCTCAAGAACTTCCAAAACACCATTGTCTCAATACTTAGCACATAAAAGTTATAAGGTAATGAATGTTCCGATAGTACCTGAAGTTACTCCACCAGAGAATTTATTTGAAATTGATCCTTCTAAATGTATAGCTCTAAGAATAAGTGAAGAGAAACTAAACCGCATACGTAAACAACGTTTAAAACAATTGGGTTTAGGTGATTCTGCTAGATACGCTAATGAAGCTCGTATAAAAGAAGAAATTAGCTATTTTGAAGATATAGTTGAACGGATTGGTTGTCCTGTCATAGATGTTTCAGACAAAGCTATCGAAGAAACCGCTAATGATGTAATTCATCTTATAGAACAGCAAGTAAAATAATTTCAATTTTTACTATAGGAAGGTATAATATTATAACTAATATTTAATAGGTGATTTATTTTGCGTATCGAACAGTCAGTAATTAATGAAATTAAAGACAAGACAGATATTTTAGATTTAGTAAGTGAATACGTTAAATTAGAAAAAAGAGGACGCAATTACATAGGTTTGTGTCCTTTTCATGATGAAAAAACACCTTCTTTTACTGTTTCTGAAGATAAGCAAATTTGTCATTGCTTTGGGTGTAAAAAAGGTGGAAATGTCTTCCAATTTACGCAAGACATTAAAGACATTTCATTTGTGGAAGCTGTTAAGGAATTAGGTGAACGCGTCAATATTTCAGTCGACGTTGGTAATTCAACTGAGCAGTCAACTCAAATTGCTTCTGATGATTTAAATATGATTGAAATGCATGAATTGATTCAAGAATATTATCAATACGCCTTGATGAAGTCAGTTGAAGGTGAAGAAGCTTTAAATTACTTAACACAACGTGGTTTCACTGAATCTTTAATCAAATCACGTGGCATAGGTTATGCGCCAAATAACTCCCATTTCTGTCATGATTTTTTAAAAAATAAAGGTTATGATATTGAACTAGCTTATGAAGCAGGTTTACTTTCACGTAATGAGGAGAACTTTAGCTATTATGACCGTTTTAGAGATCGCATCATGTTTCCACTTAGAAATGCACAAGGAAGAATAGTAGGGTATTCTGGTAGAACTTATAATAACCAAGAACCAAAATATTTGAATAGTCCTGAAACGCCAATTTTTCAAAAAAGAAGACTATTATACAATCTTGATAATGCTAGAAAAGCTATTCGAAAAAACGATGAAGCTGTTTTATTAGAAGGTTTTATGGACGTAATCAAAGCAGATGATTCTGGTTTGAAATCAGTATTAGCTAGTATGGGTACGGCATTGTCAGATGAACACATCACTGTTTTAAAGAAACTAACTACAAACATTACATTAATGTTTGATGGTGATTATGCTGGTCAAGAAGCTACAATGAAAACAGGACAACATATGTTACAACAGGGATTAAATGTCTTTGTTGTACAGCTACCTAAAGATATGGACCCTGACGAATTTATTTCTAAGTATGGTAAAGATAAATTTTTAGAATTTGTTAATAATGAGAAAAAATCTTTTATCATATACAAAGTAAACCGCCATAAAGATGAAATTAAAAATAACGATTTAGCATATGAAAAATATTTAAAAGAAGTCACACATGATCTTGCAATGATGAAATCGTCTATATTGCAAAATAAAGTGATTAGAGATGTAGCTGACATTTTTAATATTGATCCTAGAACGCTCAATGGTGACGTGGCACAACAAAATGTTCCTAACGATGCATATTTCCCCGATAATTATATAGATGAGGCTAATTATTACGGTAGTTCTCAAAATTCAGTTAGCTTATTTACTAATCTATCTAAACATGAAAAGGCCGAGAGAGCGTTACTTAAACATTTCATGAATGATAAGGATTTATTTTTAAACTATCAAAAGCAATTAGAGAATGATGACTTTACAAACAATTTTTTCAAGCGTATATTTAATATTTTGCAAGAATTTTATGCTGAAAATGATCAGTATATTATTAGCGATATTATTCTATACACTGATAACGACGACCTTAGAGAAGCGCTCATTACGCTCGACAATTATGATATGAATGAAGAACCTTATGACAGTGAGATTGAAGACTATCTAGATATTATAAATGAATCAAAGTTTGATACTTCAATTGAGGAACTAAATCATAAGCTTCGTGAAGCAACGAGAATAGGAGATATTGAATTACAAAAATATTATCTACAACAAATTGTTAATAAAAATAAACAGCGAATGTAGACTTCTATGCGTGACTTACTTTCAAATTATAAAGTATTAAAGAACTTTTATTATAGTATTCCTATTTAATAACCATTATTGTATAATGGTTATTATGCGCTTTTAATGGGTAAATATGGAATATACTGTATATAAATC
>NZ_PPRG01000076.1 GCF_002902625.1 Staphylococcus devriesei | reverse complement strand
AATTTATATTCTAAAGCGCCTTAATCATGTATTAATAAACCAATTATAAAGATGTATAAATACTATAATATTGGGTTTAAAATAAACTAACTTAAAAAATAGCTTAATATATTAAAAAGGTACATAAAAAAAGAGCAGCAACCGAAATCTAATATAATTTCAAAGATTTCATAGTTCCGCCCTAGCAAATTAAAATATATTACTATTAACTATTCAAGTTATTATTTAAAATATCAGTTGCTTGTTGCTTAGAAGCGTCATTAGGAATGAAATACCATAAGCCATCGCTTTGGATACCGCCTTGACCTTCTAATTGGTGACGATTCACTGTAGAATTAGCATTTTTGTAATTACTGCGAATAGCGTTCATGTCACTTAAAGTTAAATCTGTTGTCACATTTTTTTGAACTTCACCAATTAATGATGGGAAATGTGCAAGTGCTGAAGCGCTTGTCATTTTGTTCGCCATAGCTTGTAAAATCAGTTGTTGTCGCTCTTGGCGTCCAAAGTCTCCACCTGCACCTTCTTCTTTACGACTACGAATAAAATGCATTGCTGTATCTCCATCAACATGTGTCTTTGTTCCTTTAACGAAATGTGTGCCATGAGCTGTAAATGTATCATTGCTTACTACATCTATGCCACCAAGTGCATCAATCATATCATGCAATCCATCCATGTCTATAGTCGCATAATGATCAACAGGTACATTCATTAACTTTTCCAAAGATTTAACAGCCATTGTAGGCCCACCGTAAGCATAGGCATGGTTAATCTTCTCGGTAGTCCCTCTACCAACAATTTCAGCTTGCGTATCACGTGGTACACTAACGATTTCAGTAGTTTGCTTGTTAGGATTAATAGATAATAACATTACTGTATCGCTACGTTCTCCATCATTCGCACTTTTACGTTGTGCGTCTGAATCTACTCCAAATAAGGCAATTGTAAATGGATCACCGTTTTTTAAATCTACGTTTTTCGAACGTAATTCTGAATGTTGTCGATTAAGCGGATTATGAATCTTTCCACCTGTAATATAAATACTAGCAACAATAAAGATCACTGCTACAATGGCAAAAGCGGCTAAAATACCAATAAACCAAAGTAAAACTTTAACGGGCAGGCTCATTCTTCTATGAGATTTACGCATCCCACCACTCCTATTCTATTTTATAAAATATATCGTTTTAATTATATATTAAAATTAACATTTTACTATACGTCTCGAGTAGTAACTTTGAATAAAATAGAAGACTTTACACCTATTTTTGATACCCGCCATTACTATTTAAAATAGTTATCATATCGTTATAACAACCAGGATTACTAATAATAAACGGTCCACTTGTCGCATAATCTAACGGTTGTCCATCTAATTGTGTCATCACTAAATTAAGCTCTTTAGCAAATAGAAATTGTGCAGCTATATCCCATGGCTTAGGATTTGTATTAATATGCGCACCAAATTGACCTTTAATGACTCTTACCGAATCCAAACCACATGAGCCGATATTTCGCACGCCAAATGCCGCATCATATAATGCTTTTACTGTCTGTTCATTCATATATTGACTTCCAAATGAAATAATCGCATCGTTTAAAGGTAAGTGCGCGGGTGAGGCCATAGGTTCTCCATTCACATAAGCTCCCTCTCCAGCTATTGCCTTATACAATTTATCGTGCGGATAATCATATATATAGGAAAGTTTGGGTTCAGCGTTTTCAAAATAAGCTAATATAATACAGTAATCCTCTTGTTGTTTAACTAAATTTGCCGTACCGTCGATAGGATCCATAATCCATAAATGACCATCATAGGGTTGGATATTATCATTATTCTTTTCCTCCCCTAACAATTGATGGCCCGGAAAATGCTCAGCCAAATAGCGTTCAAATTGATGTTGTAATTGCTTATCGACATTTGTGACTAGGTCAAAACGATCTACTTTCGTATCTGTTGTCATTTCTTTGATTAAACGAGGAAGTACGTCATCTAACTGTTTTAGCCAATCTATAATTTGGCCATCTATATATTGGAGTCGGTTACGTTGCATTTTATCACCTCAAATTGATGTCTCATTTTATTATATTTAAGTATACTAATATTTTCTTACAGATTAAATTATTTTATTAATTAATAAGTATTAGCATACTGACAAAATAATTAATCGACCTCATATTATTCTTATATATGTATTTTAAACACAAAAAATCGGCTAGTCTTTTGCTAGCCGACAAATAGAAAGGAAAGTAAGTAATAAATATTGAAGATGTTTCGATGTAACTCGAACGATTCACAATAAGCTATCTGTTATATAGCTTCTACCCCTTTGTTTGAACTCGTTCTCCCCTGTTACAAGTAATATACTAGCACAAAATAAGCGAAATTGTAAGCGTTTTCCTAATAAAAATTTATTTTTTTACAATAAATTCTACTTTTATTTAATAAATGTCTTCATTGTCAGTCTTATGTTATAATTGTTGTAATATGTAATGTCCATAGGTGGTGTACAATGTGAATAAATTGGAAAGACAGAATCAAATTATTTCATCTATTCAACAAGGTCATAAGATGAATGCAACAGAATTAGCTAAACAGTTTAATGTTTCTGTGCGTACAATCGGACGTGACATTGCTGATTTAGAAGCTCAAGGCGTCCAAATTTATGCACACAAAGGTAAACTTGGAGGCTACCAAATTCAAGAAACTGAAGACAAAATTCAACTTAAGTTAGATGAACAACAACTCATCGCCTTGTTCTTAACATTAAAGGAAAGTCAATCGTATTCGACTTTACCTTATACCAATGAAATTCAATCAATCATCAAACAATGTTTTAAGATTCCAAACACTCGCATTCGTAAATATTTAGCCCATATGACTGATTTAATTAAATTCGAAGATACTGAACAAGTTACATTACCTCATCTTTTCTCTGACATTTTGATCTATAGTGCCGAAAGAAATGTCATGCTAATTGATTTTAACGATGGTTCTAAAACCATTGCTGAGAATGTTATATTTATCGGTCTGTTATGCCGTGATGGTGTTTGGTTAGCTATCATTTATGAGATTGGTTTGGGGCGTACACGCGAACTTCCAGTACTTGATATTTATGATATTTCTTATTCATTTGAAAAGATGATTAAAACATATGACATCTCTATTGATAACTACACGCAATTTCTGAATCCAGTCGAGGACGAAGACTAAAATCTGGTCTCTCGATTGGATTATCTATTCATCACCCTCTCTTCCTCTTATAATTCTCCATTCATTCTCTTTAGAAAAAGGAGCTCATCACTAATCATGCACGATCAATTTATAGACTATCAACAACATTTAATTCATTTCATCACACTCATCGAAAAGATTAAATACTATTACTTTATGGATGAAGCATCTCTTAAACAAGCAATTGAACACTATAACGAAGAAGTTAAAAACCATGCATTAAACATTGAATTAAATGAAGAAATTTACTCAATAGCCCCTGCCCAGTTGTCCTCTACTTCTCCTAATCACCTGTACTATAAATTACTTATTGAACTTTCTGAACGCCCGCTTCATAACTTTCAACAAGGCACATTACTTTATGATTTAAATAGACGACAACAACGTATCTACCATATTTATTTAAAGATTAAAAATCTTCAAAACGACTTATAGAAAACAATATATATAATTTATTAATTATATAGGTAAATTGTAATAACAAGATTAAACAGGTATAATTATATGTGATTACAGTAATATAGAAGGTTGCTTTTACGGTTATTTTAATGTATAGAAACTGAACATTGCTTAAAACTTAGCATTTAGATATGTTTGAATGGAGTTCTCAACTTACATGACAAGCATTTAAAAATACTATAACGATAAACTAATATACTTGGGAGAATTATGTTAGTTATTCAACTATTTATAGTAACCTATATCTTCAAAGTTTAGCCATCTTTACTGAATCAATTGTTTTATACAGTATATATGGGGAGTTTATAACACATTAATGGTGTATTAAATATGTTATTAATTTATGTCATTACGCAACGTTAAATATTGTATTGAGTTAGCTACTATACCTAAACTCATCATAAAATTTTAAGTTATGCAAGAAGTTTAGCCCGTACCATCTTTACTGTAGGGTTAAAAAAGAGAAACTGAGACAAATTAGGTGATTAAATGACAAACATTTTATATATCATTGATGAAGAGTATCCTTCTTTTTCAAAAAATGAACAAAAATTATCGCGTTTTATTTTAAATTCACCGCAGAAGTTAATACAAATGTCGAATCAAGAAATCGCTCAAGAACTTAATATTAGCGTTTCTACGATGAATCGATATAGTCAAAAATTAATTAACGCTAGTTTTCAAGAGATTAGAGCGGAATTAAAGAAGCTTTTTCCCAAACAAATGTCGCCTTACAATATTGAATTAGTACGTGACGAGCCGATTGAGACATTAAAAAAGAAGCTGTTTCTCCAGGCTAAAGATGCGTTACAAAGAAGTTCAACGTTCACCGATAACACTACAATCGACAATATATGTAAGAGATTTAAATCGGCAAATAAAATATTTATATTCGGCTATGGTACGTCATTTGTTTGTGCCACTGATATGTATCAAAAATTTTCAAGAATAGGCTTAAATGTACATTTAATACAAGAAACCCACTTATTTACTACTATGTTATCGACATATAACAAGAATGATTGTGTCGTCTTAATTACAAATAACGGTGAACAAAGCGAATTACATGCCTTGGTTAAAGTTGTGTCAAATTACAACATCCCTATTATTACGATTACAAGTTCTGAGAATAATCATATTGCCAAGCATTCAGATATTGTTTTGACTTATGGCCATTCCGATGAAAGTGAATTACGTATGGGAACGACCACAGCTTTATTTGCTCAAATGTTTACAATCGATCTCTTGTTTTATCGATATATAGCACTTAATTATCAACCATCTTTAGATTTTATTACACAATCAAAAATGGCATTGGATAATTATCATAAGTATCTAGCTAATATTGAATTTAAACATTGAATCATTATTTAAAGACTCTAGTACCATAGAAAAACGGCGGTGAAATCAAATTCACCACCGTTTTTTATATGTTGATTAATGTTAATTTAATTATTGTTTTACTTTTCGTGATTTATCTCTTTTATGATGTCCACGGACGAAATAATAAACTGTTACGCCTGTTAAGAAAATAATACCAATTAAAACTGATACGACTGTTTCTTTATTAAATAGCATACCCACAAGTACAACTATTAAGAATAAAATTGTAATCGCACTAGCAACTGTTCCGCCAGGCATTTTGAATGGGTGGCCTTCTACTTTTTCAGGATGTAATTTTCTAAAGCGAATATGACTAATTAAAATCATAAACCAAGGAATCATACCTGGTAAGATTGATGCACTATATACATAAACAAAGATACTATCTGCGCCTTTAACGAATAAAGGAAGAATAACATTTAATAATGCGCCAAGTAAGATACCAAGTGAAATCGCTAATACCGGATAGAATGGTACACCATTTTTCATAACGCGTGTAAAAATTTTAGGTAGTTGGCCTTTTTGAGCTAGTGTATAAATCATACGACTCGCACTAAAGATACCTGAATTACAACCTGATAATGCAGCTGTTAACACCACAAAGTTAATTAAACCTGCTGCAAATGTGATACCGATTTTAGCAAAAGTTGCTACGAACGGGCTACCAATATCTCCTAATTGATTCCAAGGATAAATAGATACAATCACGAAAATCGCACCAATATAGAAAATTAATATACGCCAGATAACCCCATTAACAGCGCTTTTAATATTCTTTTGTGGATCTTTAGTTTCACCGGCTGTAATACCAATCAGTTCAACCCCTTGATATGAACCAATAACGATTGATAAAGCAAAGAAGAAACCTAAGAAACCATTTGGCATAAAGCCACCGTGAGACCATAGATTTGAAATCCCAATGGCATGGCCTCCATTACCTATACCAAAGAAGATTAATCCTAAACCTGCAACAATCATTAATAGAATTGTTACAACTTTAATCATAGCAAACCAAAATTCAAATTCTCCAAATGCTTTAACTGAAGCTAAGTTCGCTGCTAATAGTAGTAATACAGCAACGACACCTGGAATCCATTGTGGTAAATGAGGGAACCAATAATTCATATATTCACCAACGGCTATAACTTCACTCATACCTACGACAATCCACTGGAAGATATTACTCCAAGCCGTCATATAACCAGCAGCAGGATGAATGTAGTCACTTGCAAATGTAGCAAATGATCCAGTAGTTGGATTTAAATAAACCATTTCTCCCATTGCTCGCATAATTAAGAATAAAAAGAAACCTGCAATTAAATATGCAAAAATAACTGAAGGACCTGTCCATTTAATTGTACTAGTCGCTCCCATAAATAAACCAACGCCGATAGTACCACCAAGTGCTATCATTCTAATTTGACGAGCACTAAGCCCCCTATGTAATTCATTATTATCCATTTAATAACCCCATCTCTATTAAATCTAAGGCATGAGTACTTTTGTCTTTTAAGAGTTAGGGTACGACTCGTTTTTATTTTAAGAAAATACTTACTCTTCCTTATAGTAATATTTTGATAACTACATTTGAATCGACAAAATTTTCAAAAAATATTTACTAATCGTTTGTTAGCATCCAATTGCCAAAGCATTCCTAGCCTCTTGCTTTCCCCCTAAAAGTCCGCTTACCTTATTGAGGATATTATACTATAATTTGACAAAATTAAAACATAATTTTTACAAATTTTTGAAATCGCTTCCAATACTGTTACAAC
>NZ_PPRG01000075.1 GCF_002902625.1 Staphylococcus devriesei | reverse complement strand
AATTATTATAGCTATTATTATTTATTTAATTTATTATTTCTTCTTCTTAACTGAAGAACAAAGAAAGTATAAAAGAGCTGTAAGAAAATATAGAAGAAAGAATAGAAAATAATCACTTAAGTTCAATTTTACAATTATATATCCGTTGAATACAAAAACTCACGCTTATACTTTGCAAGTATGCGTGAGTTTTTAGCTATAATCTAATTCTAATTATTTAGTTTGAAGAAAAGCTATTTTTTGTACAACCACTCATCAGAACGATATTTTTCTTCAAGTTCTTTGACTTCGGCTAGTTGTTTCTCAGTTAATGTTAAAGGTTTGAATTCTAATCCTAAACCTTTTTTAAATCCTTCTTCAAAGGCTTGTTCCATTTCTTCTAACGTGATATGTCTATCTGAAATATCGTTGATTGCGACTGCTTTATCAACGAACGCTTTTTTCATTTTGTCTTTTAAGCGATCATTTTTAAACGTAAACATATCAAATAACTCATCTACATCTACGTCTTGCAATAATGAACCATGTTGAAGAATTACGCCCTTTTGACGCGTTTGAGCGCTTCCAGCTATTTTACGACCTTCGACAACTAATTCATACCAACTAGGAGCGTCAAAACATACTGCACTTCTTGGTTGTTTTAACTTTTCTCTTTCTTCTTTGGAACGCGGAATAGCAAAGTATGCTTCAAATCCAAGTAATTTAAAACCTTCTAATAATCCCTCTGAAATAACTCGGTAGGCTTCCGTTACAGTTGAGGGCATGTTTGGATGAGATTCCGGCACAATTACACTATATGTTAATTCTTTATCATGGAGTACGCCTCTTCCACCTGTTTGACGTCTTACTAATCCGAACCCTTTTTCTTTAACTTTTTCAATATCTATTTCTTTTGTTAACCTTTGAAAATAGCCAACTGAAAGTGTTGCAGGGTTCCAAGTATAAAATCTGATAACAGGATCAATTTCGCCTCTTGAAACAAAATTAAGTAATGCCTCGTCCATTGCCATATTATAATAAGGGTCATGGCTACCAGTGTTGATAAAATTCCAAACTTCAGTCATAAAAAAACTCCAATCACAACATTTAATCTTTTATAAAACTTAAATAAAAATTGCATACATATAATGTAACACTATAAATAAACGATAAAAAAATTTTGATAAATTTAGCTATCGGCCTTATAATTATAATATCGGTTAATTAGGGAGGATGCAATATGAATGTATCTTTGATCATAGCATTGATTATTATAGTTTTAATAATTCTTTACATGGTAGGAAATTGGTTTATTAACAAACGTGCAGTAACTGAATTAGATCAAAATGAATTTCATAATGGTTTAAGAAAAGCTCAAGTTATTGATGTACGTGAAAAAGTAGACTATGACTATGGACACATTAATGGTGCGCGTAACATTCCAATGTCAATGTTCAGCCAAAGATATCAAGGTTTGAGAAAAGATCAACCTATATATCTTTGTGATGCAAATGGTGTTGCTGGATATCGTGCTGCTAGAATTCTTAAAAAGAATGGCTATACAAACATCTATATGCTTAAAGGTGGATATAAAAAATGGACTGGAAAAATTAAAACGAAAAAATAATTTAATAGTCTATGTTTAACTCTCAGAGAACTTGAGTCTTTGAGAGTTTTTATATTTTATTTATCAGAGATATAAAAATTACGATTACTCTATATAGTCGTTATGATTTTTAGTACAGAATAAATTTATTAAATAGAGTGACCGCGTAAGAAACTTAATATAATTCTAAAGAGACCGTCCTTCTCACTAAAATGAGCAGAACTTAAAAAATAAGTTATTGATACTTCTATTCCTTTCAGTCAGCTACAGACAAAACTAAAAGCTGAGACATTCATGTTAAAATGTCTCAGCTTTTTTCATAGTTCTAATTTAGTTAACTACTCTAACACTATTCTTTTTCAGAATGTAAGTGTTCAAATTTAAGGACTGGTTTACGAGCAGCTGTTGTTTCATCCAATCTGTCAATAATCGTAGTATGAGGAGCTTCTAAAACTGTATCTGGATTCTCTTTAGCTTCTTCAGCAATTTGAATCATAGATTTAATGAAGTAATCTAATGTTTCTTTAGATTCAGTTTCAGTTGGCTCAATCATCATACCTTCTTCGACATTGAGTGGGAAATAGATAGTTGGTGGATGTACACCAAAGTCTAATAAACGTTTAGCCATATCTAATGTACGTACACCATTTTCTTTTTGCTTAGAACCACTAAGTACAAATTCATGTTTACAATATTGTTCATATGGAATTTCAAAGTGGTCTTTAAGACTTGCTTTAATATAATTAGCATTTAATACTGCAGCTTCAGATACTTCTCTTAAGCCTTCAGCACCCATAGTTCTAATGTACGTATAAGCTCTTAAGTAAATTCCGAAGTTACCATAGAATGGTTTAACACGGCCAATAGAATTTTCAATATCATTGTCATATTTAAATTTATCGCCGTCTTTAATTACCATTGGTTTTGGTAAATAGCTTGCTAATTCTTTTTTAACGCCTACTGGTCCTGAACCAGGTCCGCCACCACCGTGAGGGCCTGTGAATGTTTTGTGTAAGTTTAGATGTACTGCGTCAAAGCCCATATCTCCAGGACGTACTTTATCCATAATAGCGTTTAAGTTCGCGCCATCATAGTATAATAAACCACCTGCTTCATGCACAATTTCACGGATTTCCATAATGTTTTTCTCGAAAATACCTAAAGTATTAGGGTTAGTTAACATGATAGCTGCCGTATTTTCATTAACAACACGTTTTAAGTCTTCGATATCAACTTCTCCACGTTCGTTTGATTTTACAGTCACAGCTTTAAAACCAGCAAATGAAGCTGATGCAGGGTTAGTACCATGCGCTGAGTCAGGCACGATAACTTCGTCACGATGACTTTCACCGTTTTTAATATGGTAAGCTTTAAAAATCATTAATGCAGTCCACTCACCATGAGCACCTGCAGCTGGTTGTAATGTTACTTCATCCATACCAGTAATTTCTTTAAGTTCTTCTTGTAAACTATAAATAATTTCTAAAGAACCTTGAACTTGTTCTTCTACTTGAAGTGGATGTGATTCAGCAAATCCAGGAATACGTGCTACTTTTTCATTAATTTTAGGGTTGTATTTCATCGTACAAGAACCTAATGGGTAAAATCCTGAATCAACACCAAAGTTTTTATTAGAAAGTTCTGTATAGTGACGTACTAAATCTAATTCTGCTACTTCAGGAAATTCAGCTTTATTTTTACGAATAAATTTATCGTCTAAGATACTCTCTACAGATTCACTTTTGATATCACTTTGTGGTAATGAATAAGCATATCTATCTGCGCGAGATCTTTCAAAAATTAATGGACTTGATTTACTTACTACCATTTAGCTCACCAGCTTTCTCAACAAATGTGTCAATTTCATCTTTTGTTCTTAATTCAGTAACGGCCACTAGCATATGATTTTCAAAGTCTTTTGAAGCTTCACCTAAATCAAATCCGCCAATGAAACCTTCATGTGCTAATTTTTTATTAATTTCTTTAATAGGTTGATTGAATTTAACAACGAATTCGTTAAATGAAGTACCGTCTAGAACTTCAAAACCTTTATCTTTAAATTGGTTTTTAGCATAATTAGCATGTTCTAAGTTTTGAACCGCAATATCGTAAATACCTTGTTTACCAAGAGCAGACATTGCAATTGATGAAGCTAACGCATTAAGCGCTTGGTTAGAACAAATATTTGAAGTGGCTTTATCACGACGAATATGTTGTTCACGAGCTTGTAATGTTAATACAAATCCTCTATTACCTTCTTCATCTTTAGTTTCACCAACTAATCTACCAGGTACTTTACGCATTAGTTTTTTAGTTGTTGCGAAGTAACCACAGTGTGGTCCACCAAATTGTGTTGGAATACCAAATGGTTGCGTATCACCTACAACAATATCTGCGCCGAATGAACCTGGAGGAGTTAATAATCCTAATGCTAATGGATTAGCATATACGATGAATAAGGCTTTTTTATCTTCAATAAATGAATGAATTTTTTCTAAGTCTTCAATAGTTCCGTAGAAGTTAGGATATTGAACAGCTACAGCTGCAGTTTCATCATCCACTGCTTTTTCTAGTTTATCTAAATCAGTAATAGTACCATCTAAGTCAACTTCAACGATTTCGAAATCTTCACGTACTTTTACATAAGTATTTAGAACTTGTAGTGCTTGATAATGAAGTCCCTTAGAAACTACAATCTTATTTTTCTTAGTATGGTTAAAGGCTAGAATACAAGCTTCTGCAAAACTAGTAATTCCATCATACATAGAAGAGTTTGCAACATCCATATTTGTTAATTCACAAATTAGTGTTTGGAATTCAAAAATTGCTTGTAATTCACCTTGAGAAATTTCTGGTTGATAAGGTGTATAAGCTGTATAAAATTCAGAGCGTGAAATCATAGCGTCTACTACGGCTGGCGCATAATGATCATAAACTCCTGCCCCTAGGAAAGAAGCATGTGTTTCTTTAGTAACGTTCTTTTTAGCTACATTATTTAATCTTCTTAATAATGATGTTTCAGCTTCACCACTTGCGATATTTAAATCTCTATTTAATAAAATATCTTCTGGTACATCACCAAATAATTCATTGATAGAGTTAGCACCAATCGTGTCTAACATTTCTTTTTTATCTTTTTCAGTTAACGGTATATAACGATGACTCACAATACACACCCCTTAGTTATTTTTCAATTTGGTTTTTCTTAACAATTTTAGCTTTTAGTTGTTTTTTACGGACTTGGACTAATAATTCGCGTCCCATTTCAAATTCATCACGTTTAATAATTGCCATAGCAATTGATTTACCTGAAGAAGGAGCTTGTGTTCCAGAAGTAACTTCCCCAATTTCATTTCCATCAAGGTCATATACTGTATATCCAGTTCTAGCAATACCTTTTTCAAGTAATTCTAGTCCTACAGTTCTACGAGATGAACCATTTTCTTTTTGGTCTTTTAATACTGATTTACCAATGAAGTCTTCTTCAATTAAAGGCTTAGCCGCAAAAGCAATTCCGCCTTCATAAGGTGTAATTGATTCAGTTAAATCTTGACCATGTAAAGGTAATCCAGCTTCTAATCTTAAGGTATCTCTAGCTCCTAAACCACATGGAACAACGTCATGTTCAATAAAGCCGTTCCAAATGTCTACTGTATCTTTTGAATTACAATAGATTTCAAAGCCGTCTTCACCTGTATAACCAGATTGAGATAAAATAACATTTTTTCCGAATAGTGTTACATCTTGTTGAAAATCAAATGGTTTCATTTCACTTACATCTATGTCTACTAATTCACTAACTAAATCTCTTGCTTTAGGGCCTTGAACCGCTAATTGACCATATTGGTCTGAAACGTTTGATACTTCTACGTCAAATTTTTCAGCGTGTTTTTGAACCCAGTTAAAGTCTTTATCTGTGTTAGCAGCATTTACAATTAATAAATAACTATTATCTCCCACTTTATAAGTTACTAAGTCATCAATAATACCGCCTTCTTCATTACATAAAGCAGTATATTGAGCTTTAGTATCAGTTAGGTTATTAGTATCATTTGAAAGTAAGTATTGGACAAATTTACTAGCATCATTGCCTTTAATAGAAATTTCTCCCATATGGCTAACATCGAACATACCTACGTTATATCGAACCGCATTATGTTCTTCTTTGATACTTGTAAACTGAACAGGCATAGCCCATCCACCGAATTCTACTATTTTAGCACCACTATCAACATAATTTTGATACAATGGTGTCTTTTTTAATTCGCTTGTCATTTGAAAACCCCCTATAATTTTTATAAAAAAACAGAGTAGCAAAAAGCTACCCTGTTTATACACTTAATCCAGGAATGCGTAACAGTATTATCCTTTTGCCTGAGAGTTTCGTATGAATACTTGCACCTTCGGCGATAATGTTTAATTACTATGTGTAAATAGAATTAACATTATTCTCTCTAATACTGATCAACCGCAAGATAGATGATTTGTGATTAAATCACAAATATCTTTGATTGTTTTTTCACTATTCACTTTCATGAATGCGATTTCATTATATCTTGAAACCCTTGATAAATACAAGTTTTTTAATTGTTTTTTGCTTTTGTCTTTTGCATTTGGTCTATGGGCATCGTTTCTAATTCTATTGTAGATTACTTCTATATCGCAATCTAACCAAATGACATGTTTAAATTTTTTTAAGATTTTTAGCGACTCTGAATAATCAATAACTCCGCCACCTGTAGCGATAATGTCATATTTTTCAACACACTCTTTCAAATATTTGCATTCCAACTTTCTAAAACCTGACTCACCTATCTGTTCAAATAGTTGTGGAATAGATTGTTTCTCTTTGAATTCAATATAAATATCTAAATCGACAAAAGACATGTCTTGGGCTAGTGATAAGTATTCACCAATAGTACTCTTACCAGTTCCCATGAAGCCAATTAAAATAATTGGAGTTTGTTTATTATTCAATTCAATCACCTTTTTCAAATTTCTCAATAATTGTCCGGTCATAATAATTATTAATATTCTGGATTGTTTTTAATTTTAAACCAAATTGAGTGGTATAAAAAGCGATTAAAGACAAGTAAATCATAAAGATCATTAAAGTGTAAGGGCTAATAAATGCTTTTAATTTAAATGTATAATGTTTTCTCATAGTATTGGTTAGCATCACCTATCTTTAGATTTATTACTATTACTTTTGAATTAGTGTTATGAAATTTAGCAGTAATAACATTATTAAGTAGCGTAATGTTCTCTCGTCCTTCATTTTCGTAGATTAATTTATTATTCTTAAACTTTATATAATTTCGTTCATTCTTAGTTTGAACGATAATTGAATTATGATTTTCTAGTTTTAAGGTTGTATGTGAGTTATTAACTATGTGGGATAAGTCGGCTTGGAAAAATGAGTATTCGGTGCGGTTATTCTCATAGGCTTCATGAAAGTAAAAGTTTGTTAATTTAATTATGTTTGGTAGCAGCGTTAAAATTATAATTGTGATTAAGAGTGAGAGCGCCATTTCAATAAAAGTGAAAGCTTTAAGTTTAGTACTTAATGCAAATTTTTTTGTTAAGAGACAGATCATCGTTACATATAGAGTTTTTAAAAAGTTTAATGTCATATTTACCTAATCTAATTCCTTTTAAAAGATCCTCCTTTTTATAATGATTAGTACTAGTTATAATAGCTTGTTTCATTTCTAATTTTTTATATTCATTATCTAGAGATAATGTTAATTTCAATAAAATGGGGATAAATATAGTTGTTATTAACATAATCGTGAGAAAGCTAAGTAAACTATCGACAAGAATACTAGCGCTAAATTTTGGCATATCTTATTCTCCCTTTATCGATATGAAAGATAATTGTGTATAAATGATTGTGTATTTGTAGTATAAAGGAACCAAAGTTGTTTATTGTACCCTCTTTATTAAAAGTGATTGTTTTTATTTTTGAAACGTAAGTTATTTTTCCATCTTGTATTTTAAAATTATATTTCTTACCTTTTTGTTCTATAACCTTGATTACAGATGAATTCTCAGTCAATAAAAGTGTTATAGATTGATTTTCACCAATTGCTTTTGATTTAAAAAACTCAAGTTGAGTGATCAATTGATTTACTTTAAGTTCATCATTAACTTTTAATAACGTTGAGATATTAAATGAGGATAAGGAAAGTTGTAATATTATCATCAGTACTAGCATTACTAATAAACTCTCGACTAAAGTAAAAGCCTTTAGTAAACTAATTTGCAATCGCTTCACCGTTACTAATTGTAATCGATTCTCCAGATTTACAGTTCTTTTGTCCTTCTTTAATGTAGCCCTCTGTTACTAAATCATCAATACTTGAAGGCATTCTATTATGTTTTAAATTGTATGCTTCTATTTGACTATTAACCATCTTCACTTGTGCTTCGCATCCTGTAGACTGTATGTGCGCTGTTTGTTTAGCGATATTCGGAATAATTAAAATTAACAATACGCTTATGATTAGAAGTACTAATAACATCTCTATTAACGTGAATGCTTTCATTTTTTTGATATATTGCAGATATTTTCTCATTATATTAACCTCATTTCTTATTTAATATTTTGCATTAGTTGGAACATAGGAAGCATAATTACTAAATATAAACTTATGATGAAAAAACCTAAGAAGAAAAATACTAAAGGTTGTATTATTTTAGTGTGCTTTGTAGCAGTATCTTGAAATCTTTTAATTAAAATTTGACTATAAATAGTAAGTTCAACATCTAATTTGCCACTTTTCTCTCCTTGTGAAATAAAATTAATTAAATCTTTTTGAAAACATGGAATTTTATCTAGGCTATCAGCTAAACTAAGGCCATTGTTAGTACTAGCCAGTAGTTGACGACCTAAGTATTGTAAAAAGTCATTATCTTGTTGCGTATATATTTTGACTATATCTTGTAGGTTAATACCATTTTTATAAAATAGCGCTAAGTCTGTAGAAACTTGATAGGTTTTAATAATCTTAAAGTAAATGTTTAAAATTGGAATATGAGTTAATAACTTAATCTTTTTAGCAGTATCATATTTAGTATAAATAATAGATAAAGTCGCGCTTATAAGTATAAGTGAGATAATAAAGGTGAATATTGAAGCGGGCAACGTGAAAATGATATGCGTTAAAATTCTTTGAAACAACGTTAGATTAACATTCATCGTCGTATATAATGCTTCAAATTGAGGCAAAACAGTATAATTTAGAAGTAAAATCATACTTAAAAAAATAATAATCAATATTAAGGGATACTGTATCGTCTTTATAATTTGTTGTTTAGCGTTAACATTAATTTTTAAATATTGAATTGATTCTTTTAAGGCGTTGTCTATATGACCATATTTCTGTGCGAAAAATATTTGGGTAATAATAGAATGTGGATAGCCTATAAGTTTTAATATTTCGCTACAAGTCATTCCATTTTTAATATTTTTAATAATTTTAGTGTCTAACTGTTTATCTTTATATTTAAAATATAGATTGATAAAGTTAAAGCATTCTAAAAGTGTAAATCCATTACTAAGTAAGCTTGTTAAATTCTCTAAAAGCATAATCTGTTGATAAGCATTTATGTTCGAAAAAATATTGGATTTGATTGTTATTAATTATTTCGCAAACAAGTTGTCGTTGGTTCTTGTTGTTAGTAATTAAACGTTGATTTGATATTAGATTAATGGCTTGGCTTATTTCTTGGACACTAACGCCCATTTCAAGTAATCTTAAAATTGCTCCTTTACAATTACTCGAATGCATCGTGGATAACACGAGATGGCCACTCAAGCTTGCTTGTATAACACATTTAGCTACTTCAGCATCTCTTATCTCTCCTATTAAAATTACGTCAGGATCACATCTTAAAATCGCCTTAAAGGAGTTCACGTAATCAATGCCAGCTTTTTTATTAATAGAAACTTGTGTAATTCCTTTTATAAGCTGTTCTACCGGATTCTCGATTGAAATAACATTGAGATTCAATTCCTCATGAGCATATAACACCATTTGATACATTAAGGTACTCTTACCAGAACCAGTTGGTCCAGTAAATAATATAAGCCCTTGCTTTTTATTCATTAAATACTTAAAGTCTTTGAAATCTTTATATTCTTTTTTGCATTGAAAATATTGAGGAATGATTCTAATGACGCAACTTTCTATGCCAAGTGATAAAGGTAAAGTAGAGACTCTTAAGTAATAAATTGATTTCGATTGGTATGTGTACCGTCCACTTTGTGCTATTTGATGACTAGACACATCCAATCCTGCTTGAAATTTCATGTAGACTAATAACTTTTGATATATTTTCATATTAAAAATATCATATAACTCTAAACAATCGTTAACCCTAAATTTAATATGTACTTCTTCTTCACAAGGAATAAAATGAATATCGCTAGCATTTTCCGAAATAGCCTTGTTAATTATTTCTTGAAATAATAACTTCAAAAAATCACCTCCTACTTATATAAACGTAGGAGGTGATTAAATTACTTTATTTTATTGTCCATCAAGATATGGGTTTAATTGTTCATCATCAACAGTTGTATATTGACCGTGGCCGGGGAATAGAGGTAAATCGCCATCTAATTCAAACAATTTATCTTTTATAGAATCAACTAAGGTTTCATAATCACCTTTATATAAATCGGTACGACCTATGCCATTATTAAATAATGTGTCACCCACTACAGCAAATTCATCAAAAACAAAGGTTAAACTACCGGGTGAATGACCTGGCGTGTGAAGTACATTGAATTTAAAGTCTTCAATAGTGAAATATCCTTCATCTAACTGTGTAGGGTTCGCCTTGCTTGTAATAAGTGGCATACCATATTGTTTGAATTTAGCTGAGCCATTCTTTTCAGGGTCAGTTAAAAAATCAAATTCTTCTTTATGCATATATAATGGTACATCATACTTAGCCAATACATCATCTAGTGCACCGATATGATCAAAATGAGCATGAGTTAATAAGATTGCTTTTATGGGTTTATTAATCTGATTTAATTTTTTGAAGATTTTATCAGAATCTCCAGCTGGGTCTATTAATAATACATCGTCTTCATTTTCAATAAAATATGCATTTGTATCAACTAACCCTAACGTTAAGTTTGAGATTCTCATATTATTCTCCTTGATTATCTAAGTGTTTTTGTACAGATTTTAATTTATCATTCATTTTACGTGATTTATCTCTTCTGTCATCAATACGTAGATTTGTGCAAACTCTATCCAAACCTTTATCGAAAGGCAATTCATGGATAACTTGTACAACTTCAAATAAATCTTTAAGATCACCTTCAATTAGTGTATTCATCGGTGTTAATTGGTAATCAATTTTACCTTGTTTTTTAAATTCTTCTAATTTCTTTTGAATTTCTGCAATATACTTACTTACACTTGGACCATTAGTACCTACGGGGATAATAACTACGTCAACGATAGCCATTATTTAACACCATCCTTTTCAATAATATAAGTTTTGATTAAACCAGCTGCGCCAGTTATACCGGCGTCGTTACCTAATTTGGCTTGTACTATTTCGGTACCCTCTTGCGCAGGGGTAAATGTTAAATTATGATATTCAGTTTTAATATTCTCAATTAAGATTAATCCAGCTGTAGACATGCCACCACCTAAAACAATATATTTCGGATTACTTGTAGCGCTGATAATACTACATAAATATCCAATATGATTAGCCACTTTCTCTGTAATAAAAATACAGAATTGATCACCTGCTTTAGCGGCATCAAATACTGCTTTAGCTGTTACTTTATTTTCCTTAATTAAAGGTAGAATAGAAGATTTAAATGTTAGTTTAGGGTAATAAAAATTAACTAGGTTGACTACCCCAGTTGCAGAAGCTACTGTTTCAATACAACCCGATTTACCACAGTTACAATTAAATCTTTGGTCAAAGTCAGTTCTAATATGTCCAATTTCAGCACCTGAACCATTATGGCCATGTACTAGTTCGCCATTGGAAATAATTCCTCCACCTAAGCCAGTGCCTAAAGTAATAGCTACTACATCATCTGCGCCTTGTCCAGCACCTTTATGTTTTTCACCCAAAGCAGCTACATTTGCATCATTATCTACATAAATTGGACAATCAATAAACTCTTTAAATATTTCTCTAACGTTTACGTTTTCCGGCCAGTGTAAGTTAACAGCGCCATTAACAATACCTGTTTCAAAATCAACTGGGCCTGGAACACCTATTCCTACTCCAATAACGTCCGAAATATCCAAATTGCGAGTCGGCAATATTTCAGTAAATGAATCATAGACATTTTTTAATAAAGTTCTTCCTGTGTGGTCTGAAGTATCAGTTTCAATTGACCACTTGTGTAGTTGTTCTAAATTATCATCAAATATCCCTAATTTACAAGTTGTTCCACCAATATCAGCTGCTAAAATTATATTTTTCATTTATGCTCATTCCTTCTCTGATTAATTATTAAAATACATTTTAGGTACTCATCTTTAGTTAATAAGTCATAGTTATATAATGATTTGATTTCTTGTAACATCATCTCATGCATATCATCTGAGTCTTTGAAATAGATGATAAAGCCATATTTTTTTAAAAGCTGTTGGACATCATAGAAGCTCTTAATTTCCCGATTCATTAGCATGTCTCAACTCTTTTTCTAAATTTTTATAGTCATTATTATGTGAATCTAACTTTACTGCCTTTTTTATATATTTTAATGCTTTATCGTTATCATCCAAGGCTCTATTAGCAACAGCAAGTTCATAGTTTAACATCCCAGAATCCGGATGATTTTTTAAACCTCTTTCCCAATCTGCCATACCTTCAGCCCTTGAACTCGTAGTTGCAGTAATTAACCCTTTGAGATAATATGTTCGATCATCATCGTAGCCCTTTTTTATGGTATGACTTACTAGTGAACTAGCCTCTTTATAGTTATAATCAAGCATCGCATCTTGAATTAATTTATCATAGATATTTTGTTCTTTGATTGTGAAAATTCTTATCTGTAATACTACGAAAATAACTAATAATAAAATTAAGAATATCCAGAATAGATTGCGGTTCTTAGTAAAATAGTAACCTATTAATATAATTAATACGCCCCCAACAAAACCGCCTAGATGAGCCATGATATTCACATTCGACATAAATAATGATAGAACAATAAGGACTAACAATGCAATTAACATCTGGCCTAAAACTTTTCTATTAAAGTTCTTACTTACAAACATTATTGCAAAAATAGCACCAATTAAACCAAAAATAGCACCACTCGCCCCAACCGAGATAGTATGCAAATTAAATGATAATGAGATGAAGTTACCTAATAACCCTGAAATTAAATAGACACCTAACATCTTTAATGGCCCTATAATAGATTCCACTATCTTGCCAAATATGTAGAGAGATAGCATATTCATTAAAATGTGTTCAAAATTAAAATGCAAGAACATGGAGGTTATAAGTCGATACCATTCACCGTGAACAACATTAAAGTGAACTAACCCACCGACATCTAATAGCTTTATGTCTGAAAAATGATTTAAATAGAGAATCATGATTAACCAGACAATAACATTCACGGCTATTAGAAGATAAGTCATAGGAGTAAAAGTCATCATATACTTGTCAATAAAATTCCGAGTTAAAACACGTTTTCGATAATAAAATGATGTTTTATTATCTTTTCTTACTATAGTCCTAGTTAAAAATGGATTAGATATTATCTTCTCTAGATGCTTATCTTCAGTGATTGCATTGCACTTGATTTTAACCGGATGGGTTTCAATAAATTCAGTTATATTTAACTGTTTATCGGTAAAGTAGAACAATTCAACTATTTTAGGATCAAATTGAACAGTCTCTTTAATCTGTTCATAATTATCAAGTATCTTTGACTTATCAAATCTAATTTCTTGTGTAGAAGTTATCTCTTTTCTAAAAATGGCAACTTTCTTTTTATATTTATTAATTAACCAGATTTCATTTTCATTTTTCTCAATATTGATTAGCTGATAATTATAATACCTTATCCAATAAGAAATCGATTTCCAAAAACGTTTTTCAATATCCATTAATTCCTCCAAAATCTATGTGTTGTAAATAATTAATTTATCAACTGGTTGATCATGACTTTCTATTTCAAAATGTGTTAATTGATAGTCATAAAGTAAACTTAAAGTTGGTGCATTTGAGTTACTTAAAAAACGATCGAAATATCCGCCACCATAACCGATTCTATATCCATCTTCTCTAAAGGCAACACCTGGGACAATGACTAAATCTAAGTCATCTGTAATTTCAGTATTCTCGCTAACGTAATGAATACCTTTTTCATCTTTTTTTAGAGTAGATAAATCTTTTAATTCTTTAAAATTCATACTATGTGAACTATAGTCAGTATTAGGCACAAATATATCCTTATTTTTAGAAAATGACTCTTTAATTATCTTATATGTATCAACTTCATGTGGCATAGATAATACAATACCTATGCGTTGTGCCTGTTGGTAACTTGTATTAGTAAATAGCTGTTCCCTTAGCCACTTATCAGCCTTTACTTTATCTTCATTTCTAAAAGCTTTCATTTTTGTGAGTATATTACTACGTATCTCTTTTTTTCTCAAATAGAATCCCTACCCTTCTACACTAAATATATTATAACGTTATTAAATGATGATGTCATTTAGATGAAATATAAAAAAAGTGACTTTCCATTTATATAGAAAGTCACTCAATTATACTAATATGTTATTTAGTTTCACGATGTAAAGTGTGTTTGTCATCACGTGAACAATATTTTTTCATTTCGACACGTTCAGGGTTGTTTCTTTTGTTTTTAGTTGAGATGTAGTTTCTGTCACCACATTCTGTACAAGCTAATGTTACGTTTACGCGCATGTTAATTCCTCCTTACCTTTTCTAAATACGACTTTATTATCATACCACTTAGCAGAATAATTGAAAAGTATTAATTTTTTTATACTAATTTGAGTTGAATACGTTAAAATTTTTAAATTTACTTTTTATCTTTAAAGTAATAGTTAATAACATCTCTACCTAAATCACCGCCATTTAGCCATGGTGGTGGTACTGGTTGGTTAGTGTATACAATTGAAAAGGCTAATTTAGGATCTTTCACCGGAGCATAGCCAATGTAGGTTGAGTTAACTCGAGGTTCACCATCTTGATAAACCTCAGCTGTACCAGTTTTACCCGCAGAAGGAACGACAGTTTTATGGAAGCTAGCGTATCCTGTACCATCTTTTTTATTGAAGGCCATGTTAAAACCTTCTTGAACCTCATCTACTTCTTCTTTAGAATTATTTACTTTATTAAGCACATTACCTTTAATTTTTTGTTTAACAGGGCCAACTTCATCACTATTAGTAGCATTATGTACTGCTAATCCAATATGTGGTTGAATTCTATAACCATCATTAGCAATAGTTGATACATACTGTGATAATTGTAGTGGAGTATACGTATCATATTGTCCAATCGATAAATCAAGATAGTTACCTGAATTGTTTGTGAGTGGTTCAATTTGTCCAATTGTTTCATTAGGTAAATCAATACCAGTTTTAACGCCTAAGCCAACTTGGTTTAAACCTTTTCTTAATTTTTGACCTGCTTCAGAAATGTTATTAGGTAAACTCATGCCATATGAATAAGGGTCACCAACTAATTTTAAGGCAGTTTTAAACATATAAACGTTTGAAGAATGCATAAGTGCTTCTTTATCATTTATTTCAACTTTTCCATTTTTATTAAAGTATGAACGCTTAGTTAAACCACCACTAAAATGTAAGGGCTCGTCAACCATCTCTTCTCCAATTTTTATAGCATTGTTTTGATAACCGGCTAACAATGTTCCACCTTTAACTGAAGAACCAACAGCAAATTGACCTGTAAAGTTACCTAAATCATAGTCTGTTAGTTTACCATTTTTATCAATTTGCTTACCTGCCATAGCAAGTATGTATCCATTTTTAGGATTTTGCACTACTATTAAAGCATTATCCATATCGCGAGCGCCTTGGCTACGGAGTGTTTTAATTTCATCTTCTAATAATGATTCTACTTTCTTCTGTAAATCTATATCGATGGTAAGTTGTAAGTCGTCTCCTCTTGATCCAGGATTTATCACTTCTGAATTAATTACTTTACCTGATTTATCCGTAGTATATTTCATTTCTTTTTTCTTACCACGTAAAATATCTTCATATTGATATTCTAAATAGGATTTACCTACTCTATCATTTCTTGAATATCCTTTTGCTAAATATTGTTCGGTTAATTCTTTAGGAATACCTTCTGATGGAGTTGAAACATTACCAAATATACTTCTAAGACTGTCTCCATATGGATAACGTCTGTCCCAATCCATGGTAGTATTCACGCCAGGTAATTCATCTAGTTGTTGAGATACAGCGGCGTATTCTTTTTCAGAAACATCATCATTCTTTATAGTTTGTGGATCCATAGTAGATCCAGCTGCCATTTCTCTATAAATTGCTAAAACTTGTAAATCATTTTTAGATAAACTTTTTAATTGTTTATCACCGATTTTGTTATATAATTGTTTGTCATATTGATCTTGACTTATACTACCTTCGTCTAGCATGGATTTTTCTTTTTCCATTAATTTGTTAGCTTCATCTGGATTTTTCTGAATCCAGAAATCTTGTTTGTCGCGTTCAGTTATTTTATCTGTTTTCATAGAAATTAACCTTGATAATTTTTCGGCGGTATGTAATATATCTTCTTGGCTCGTCTTTTTCGAACGTGTATATGTAATTGCCAATTTAGAAGCATTATCTACTAAAACTTTGCCGTTTCTATCCAGTATTCGCCCTCTGGGAACAGATTCGTTAATTGTGATATTTTCATCATTTTTGACAAGCTGGCTGTAATGATTGCCTTGAGCAATTTGTAAATAGCCTAAACGCAAAACTATAATTCCAAAAATTAATACAATCGCACCAAAAATAAAACTTATTCGCTTATTCATCGTGTGCTTTATTTTTTCATCATTTGATTTTTCTTTTAATCTTTTTAGCAAGATAACCTACCTCAATTATTAAACATGTTTACTTATAAATGATATATGAAATTTATAGATATTGCTATAATTTTCATAAAAAAAGTGGCCTCTTAATAGAGACCACTTAGTCAGAGAAATAACTATGCTACTTATTTAGCAGCGTTATATAATTCATCTACTTTTTCCCAGTTTACAACATTCCAGAATGCACTGATATAATCTGGACGTTTATTTTGATATTTAAGGTAATAAGCATGTTCCCAAACATCTAAGCCAAGGATTGGAGTTTTACCTTCAGTTAATGGGTTATCTTGGTTTGGAGTAGTAACGATTTCTAATTGACCGTTATTAACTACTAGCCAAGCCCAACCTGAGCCGAAACGTGCTGCAGCTTTGTCAGCAAATTCTTTTTTGAATTCATCTAAAGAACCCCATTGTTCTTTAATTTTATCAACTACAGTACCTTTTTCTTCAGAATTAGGAGTTAATAATTCCCAGAATAATGAGTGGTTTAAGTGTCCGCCACCATTATTGCGAACAGCTGTTTGAATATCTTCTGGTACACTATCTAAATTAGCAATGATTTCTTCGATTGATTTAGATTCTAAGTCAGTACCTTCAACTGCAGAATTTAATTTTGTTACGTAAGTGTTATGATGTTTGTCATGGTGAATTTCCATTGTTTGTTTATCAATATGTGGTTCTAATGCATCTGCTGCATATGGTAAATTTGGTAATTCAAAAGCCATAAATAATCATCCTCCTAAAATTTCGTTACCTTAATAATAACAAGTAGTTAGACAAGCAACAAACCTTTTGCTTGCAACTTATACACTTATTATTTGTTACTTTATTAATATAACTCAAAATGCTAATCTTTAAACATTAAAATACTCTATAATTATATAATTCATACTTTTGACCTATGATATAGTGTTTTCTTTTCTACTAATAATAAAAAGATTGAGACATTATCCCTTCTTGCATTAGAAGCTATTGATTAGCTTCCTATATAGGGGGTTTGTCTCAATCTCGCATATAAATTATTAATTTATACTTATAAATAGTTATTTAACACCTTTATCATGACAACTTTCACATATACCATAAACTTCTAATTTATGCGTGTGTATATCTACATTCGGTAAATATTTTTTAATTTGATCAATCGGACAAAAATCAATAGTTTTAGTATCTCCGCAATGTTCACATATAAAGTGGTGATGATGGTGGTTCATACATGCAATTCTAAACTTCATCTCACCATCTAATTCCGTACTTTCAATGATATTTAAATCTTTAAATAAATGTAAGTTTCTGTAAATCGTGTCAAAGGAAATACCTGGATACTCCTTATCAAGTTGTTGTTGGATATTTTTGGCGTTAACATACTTATCTTCTTTAACGAAAATATTAATCATATCTTCACGTTTTTTTGTATATTTTAAACCATTATCTTTTAAAATTTTAATCGCATCGTTTGTATTCATATTTTAATGCCCCTTTTTAACTCTTACAATAGACTTTTGGTATAACATTGTAATTCCAAGTAATAAAACTAATAAAACTACAATAACACCACCAGGAGAAATATTCATATAAAATGCAAGTACTAATCCTAAAATTACCGAAAATTCTCCGATAATTACACTCAACAACATAAGTTGTTTAAACCCTTTTGTTATTCGCATGGCAATAGCTATTGGTAATGTAATTAACGCACTTACCAATAATATTCCAACTACTCTCATTGACGCTGATATAACCATAGCTACAATAACGATAAATAAGAATTGGATCCATTTTGGAATATTTATTACCTTACTATATTCTTCATCAAAAGATAAAATAAATAACTCTTTATAAAAAAGTAGAATAAATAGTAACACTACAATAGAAATAATAATGATAGTTGTTAAATCACTTAAATTTACCGCACTAATTGAGCCAAATAATAAACCTACAATTTCTTGATTAAAGCCATCTGCTAATGAAATAAAAATAGCGCTGAGAGCAATACCAGCACTCATAATAATAGGAATAGCAATTTCTTGATAATTTGAGTATGAGGTTCTTAGCTTTTCAATAAGTAATGCGCCTACTACGGCGAACAATATTCCAAACCACATTGGATTGATAATAGCTAATGCCGGTGACAATGTTAATACAAACATTCCAAATGATATACCACCTAATGTAACATGGCTTAACGCATCAGCTATTAGAGATAATCTTCTTACAACTATGAAAGCACCGATGAGTGGCGCTATAAAACCAATTAATATACCACTAATTAGTGAATATCTCATGAAGTCAAAATTTAGTAAGGCTTCAATCATAGATATCACCACTTATACAATATTTTAAACTCTTCATAATAAACTCCTATTATATTAATAATTTAAGCTTCGCAACATTCTCTATCGTGTTGATGATCAACAAATTTAACAGGATGCCCGTAAATTTTTGAAATTTCCACTTCATCAAGGGATTTAAATGCTTCTGTTGTACCATGAAAATGTAAATGTCTATTTAAGCAAGCTACTTTAGTCGCTGTATCAGCTACCACGCCGATATCGTGCGTTACTAAGATAATTGTAATACCTTCTTCTTTTAAGCGTTCCAATGTTTCGTAAAACTCACTCACATGTTTCGCATCAATGCCATTTGTAGGTTCGTCTAATACCAATACAGTTGGATTAGAAATTAATGCACGCGCAATTAATACACGTTGCTGTTGACCACCAGAAAGTTCAGCAATATTTTTATCGATTAAATGAGGAATATTTAACCTAGAAAGAACTTTATCTACTGACTGCTCGTCCTCTTTATTAAACCATTGAAACAAGCGTTTAGTTTTAGTTAAACCACTTAATACTACTTCTTTTACACTGGCAGGAAATCCAGCGTTAAAAGCAGTAGCTTTTTGAGAAACGTAGCTAATTTTTAAGGCTGATTGATTATTTTTCTTATATGATTTGCCATCTATATAAATCTCGCCTTTTTGAAGAGGGAGTAACCCTAAAATTACCTTCAGTAAAGTTGATTTTCCAGCACCATTTGGTCCAACTATAGCTAGAAAATCTCCTTTGTTAATTTGAATATTTATATTTTCTAATACTTGTTTATTATCAAAGTGGTAATCAATATTTTTTAATTCGAAAACTGGTCGACTCATTATTTCACCTCGGTTTATACTATACCTTTATCTTTTAAGTTTGTAAATAGTAACGTTTACGACTTAATGTTGATTTATCACTAGTTAGATAGAGTATGAAACATAAAAATTTTACCCTCTATAAAACTGATAAATACTTTAAGGATTTACTTTTATTTTCCTTAACTGATAATGATTTTATGATTCTTTTCTAATACTAAGAAACCCGGGACATTCATCATAAATGTTCCAGGTTGCTAAATGCTATATAATAAATTATTGTTGCAGTATCTTATCTTTTAAATTGGCATCAAATTTTTGAGCTTTAAGCATTTCAATTTCAAATTTGTAAGGTGGTTTCTTATTCTTTTTATCTTCGCCTACATATGGTGTTTCTAAAATTTTCGGAATATCTTTAAATGAATCATGATGAACAACATAATTTAATGCGTCGAATCCAATATGGCCAAAACCTATATTTTCATGACGGTCTTTATGTGCACCTTGTTCATTTTTACTATCATTAACATGTACCACTTTGATACGATCTAGACCAATAACTTTATCAAAGTGATTTAACACGCCATCGAAATCCTCTTTAATATTATATCCAGCGTCATGAGTATGACAAGTATCAAAGCAAATAGAAAGTCTATCGTTATGAGTTACTCCATCGATAATACGCGCAATCTCTTCGAAACTACGCCCCACTTCTGAACCCTTACCTGCCATCGTTTCTAATGCAATTCTCACGTCGTTATCATGTGTTAAAACTTCATTTAAGCCTTTAATAATTTGTTCAATTCCTTTATCGGCACCTGCACCAACGTGAGCTCCAGGATGTAAAACGATATCTTTTGCACCTAGTGCTTGGGTTCTTTCAATTTCATTTTGTAAAAAATCTACACCTAATTTGAAAACTTCAGGCTTAGTAGTATTAGCAATATTAATAATATAAGGAGCATGCACCACTATGTTTGAAAGTCCATAATTCTTCATAGCTTCATGACCTTTTTCAATATTTAAATCTTCAATACTTTTACGACGTGTATTTTGAGGAGCTCCTGTATATATCATAAATGTAGATTCACCATAGCGATGTGCTTCTTCAGCCGAACCTTCAAGCATTTTTTTACCACTCATAGATACGTGAGAACCAAGTAGCATTTTATTCACCTATCCTTTTTTATTATTTTTACGTTGTTGACGGTTTTGACGTTTACTATATTGCTTACGTTCTTGGCGTTTCATACGGTCAACTTCTTGTTTAAATTTCTTTTTATATCCTGGTTTAACTTTGTTTTTAGTTTTACTACGAACTTTATGTTTAACTTCATTAGTTAAATGATCGTCTTTTCTTTCGCGCTTACGACGAGCATTATGCGCTTTGATTGGTGATAATTCGCCGTTTTTCACATCAACATTTTCAAAGTGATATCCTTTATTTTCTATTAAAGATATATTGTGCTCTTCATCAGGACTATATAATGTAATAGCTACACCTTTATAGTTGCCTCGGCCTGTACGTCCAACTCTATGAGTAAAGAAGTCAATATCATTAGGTACATCAAAGTTTATCACATGACTTACACCTTCGATATCAATACCACGAGAAGCTAAGTCACTTGCGATAACATATTGAAATTCTAAATTACGAATTCGTTTCATTTGTTGTTTACGTTCTCTAGGAGTTAAGCCACCGTGAATCATTCCAACTTTAATACCGGCTTGATTTAATGAGTCAGTTAATTCATTTGCGCTATCTCGACTATTACAAAATACTATACACAAGTACGGATTAAGAATATCTATAAGCTGAAGCGTTTTATCAACTTTTTCTGTACCTTTAGTAGGTATTAGATAAAATTCTATATTTCTTTTATTAAGTGTTTTAGAATCCACGACAACAAATTCTGGATTACTTAAATATTTATTTAAAAATGGTTGTAAAGATTTAGGAATTGTAGCACTAAATACTGCGATATGCGCATTGTCATCAAGACGTGAAGCAATATAATCTACGTCTTCAATAAGTCCTAGGTCAATCATTAAATCTGCTTCATCTATAACAAGATTTGAAGCTAGATGAGCATGTAAGTGACCGCTTTGAGCAAGGTCATTGATACGCGTAGGTGTACCAATAACTAGTTGTGGTTGATAATTAGTACGTTGTCTGTCTTTCTCAATATCGGTACCACCAATAAATAAACTCACTTTTACATCAGTTTTAAATTTAGCTAAGTGGCTCGCTGCTTGGAACAACTGTTGAGCTAATTCTCTTGTAGGAGCAACTACAATGGCCTGTGGTTCTTTTATCGTCGTATCTATTAAATCTAATAAAGGTAATAAGAATGCATGCGATTTACCCGTACCAGTTTGTGATTGTCCGATTAAATTCGTTCCTTTTTTAATTCTTGGAATAATTCTATTTTGTATTTCAGTTGGTTTTTCAAAATTTAGATCTTTAACTGCATCTATTAATTTAGCATCTAAATTAAATAATTCGAATGGGTGGTTTGCCATTAAATTGGCCTCCTTTAATATCCTCTTTAAGAGGTTGAAAATAATTTATAAATAATTGAATGGATCAGTATTAATATCTGATGATTCAATTTTGAAATTGGTACTATAGTCGAATAACCATTGATGTAGTAAGTCTTTAAGCCCGTCTTTCATGACATATTCACTATAGTGGTTAATATCTAATAAGTTGATACCATTAGTTTGCGCATCTAAGGCATCGTGATGTTTAATATCACCTGTTACAAAGATGTCAGCACCTTTTTTAAAGGCAAGTTCTTCAAAGCCTATACCAGCTCCCCCAATAATAGCTACTTTACTAATCATTGCATTAGTATCCCCTGTAAAACGAACACTTGGAATTTGTAGTTGAGTTTTAACTTGTTTAACAAATTCTTTAATTGGCATAGGTTCTTTTAGTTCGCCTAATTTTCCGAGACCATAATTTGCTTCCCTAGTCATCTCGATAAAATCATAAACGGGCGTCTCATAAGGGTGATTTTTTATAATCGTTTTTTCGGTTAACATACGTTGATGAAGTTCAATCATAAATTCAATTTTAACTTCATTAACATATTCAATACTGTCAATTTGTCCAATATGAGGATTAGCTGCTCCAACGGGTTTAAATTGGCCTCTACCTTCTGATTCAAAGAAACAATATTCATAATTACCTTTTTGAGCTAAACCTACTTGATTTAACGCGTCTTTGAAAGATTCGACATTGTCTTTCGGTATATAGGTTTGTACTTTATAATAAGTTTCTTGGTTAGTATTTAAGAACTTAATATTATGGAGGTTTAGTTTTTGAGCAAGCATTTCATTAACGCCCTCTACATGATTATCAAGGTTAGTATGCAACGCAATTAATTGAAGATCGTTAGATATAATTTTGCGAATAAGTTTACCGTAACCATCATCTGTTATTGATTTAACCCCCTTGAAAATAAGGGGATGATGCGCCACGATAGTATTATAGCCTTTCATTATTGCTTGATCTACTATAGCATCTGTACAATCTAAAGTAGTTAGTATGCCGGTAATTTCGGTATCATTACTACCAATCAATAAACCGACGTTATCCCAGCTTTCAGCGGTATATAAAGGAACATTTCTATCAATAATTGACATTAATTGTTTAATCTTCATTAACAAGCACCTCTTTAATTAAATCCATTTCACATTCTATCTCTTTAAGTCTCTCATGATGAACAGCAGAATTCAATTGTTTACGGATATGCTCTAAAGCATTTAATTCTCGACGCCATTTCTTATAGAAAGTTTCAGTTTTATTTTTGAGAAGTTCGGGTCCGAATTTCAATTGTTTTTTAGTCAATGCTTTAATATTATCAGTAAATTCGCTAACTACTATTTCATAAACATGACCTTTTTCTTCCATAATTTCCTCAGCAATGATGGTGTAATTTAAGGATTCCAATGTCTGTCTAAGAACTTCAGTTTGAATATTGCTCTGTAAAATCAGACGAGGTTTGTTAGCCAACTGAGATTTTCCTTCTCTCAAGATTTTAGCAATTAAAGGACCACCCATACCACAGATTGTTATGTTTTGAATATTATCATTTTCTCTTAATATGCTTAGCCCATCACCTAGTCGAACATCGATTAAATGGTTGTGTTGATGTTCATTAACATTCTTCTGTGCTGACTCAAAAGGCCCCTTGATTACCTCGCCAGCAATAGCACGAGAACATAAATTATTTTCAATGGCATATATTGGTAAATAAGCATGATCGGACCCAATATCAGCCATTGTGTGAGGCTTAAGATAATGACTTACACGTGTTAATCTTTGATTTAAAGTTATCATAGCTAACTCCTTTATTTATAAAAATAGACTGGGACAATAAAGTGTCTCAGTCTAAGTATCGTTTAAGCAAAAAAAGCTAAATTAAAAAGTAAACGTAATAAAATTTAAGACTGGTTAGTATGGAATTCAATATATTGCTTATGTTCTTAAAAGCATTTAAAGTTTAAAAAAGATTTAAATCTATTGTCATTAAGATTAGGACAAATAATTTATAATTCCACCTAATCACTCGAATCTTCTTCATCTTAAATACTTTTGCACTAAACTCTTTCAAACCTAACCGTCTACTAGGATTAATCCATAAAATCTTTAAGGCGTTTACTACGACTTGGATGTCTAAGTTTTCTAAGGGCTTTCGCTTCTATTTGACGAATACGTTCTCTTGTAACACCAAATACTTTACCCACTTCTTCTAGTGTTCTTGTTCTACCGTCATCTAAACCAAATCTTAAACGTAATACATTTTCTTCACGATCAGTAAGCGTATCAAGTACATCTTCTAACTGCTCTTTTAACAATTCATATGCAGCGTGGTCAGATGGACTTTGAGCCTCTTGGTCTTCGATGAAATCGCCTAAATGACTGTCGTCTTCTTCGCCAATAGGTGTTTCAAGTGATACAGGTTCTTGGGCAATTTTAAGGATTTCACGAACTTTTTCAGGTGGTAAATCCATTTCTTCACCAATTTCTTCCGGCGCAGGATCACGGCCTAAGTCTTGTAATAATTGTCTTTGAACACGAATCAATTTATTAATTGTTTCTACCATGTGAACTGGTATACGGATAGTACGTGCTTGGTCAGCAATTGCTCTTGTGATTGCTTGTCGAATCCACCATGTAGCATAAGTAGAAAATTTAAATCCTTTATTGAAGTCGAATTTTTCTACTGCTTTAATAAGCCCCATGTTCCCCTCTTGGATTAAATCTAAGAATAACATGCCACGACCTACGTATCTTTTAGCGATACTTACAACTAAACGAAGGTTTGCTTCAGCAAGACGTGACTTAGCGATCTCGTCTCCTTGCTCAATACGTTTAGCTAACTCAATCTCTTCTTGTGCACTAAGAAGATTGACACGACCAATTTCTTTTAAATACATTCTAACTGGGTCGTTAATTTTTACACCTGGAGGGGCACTTAAGTCATTAGGGTTTAATTTTGCATCAGTATCTGTGCTATCCTTCTCATTTACTAAACTAATATCATTGTCATTTAATTGATCAAAGAAATCATCCATTTGATCAGAATCTATATCGAAGTTTTGTAGCTTTTCAGCAATTTCTTCGTGGCTAAGATGACCTTCCTTTTTACCTTTTTCAATTAATTGTTTTTTAACATCTTCTAATGTTAATGTCGGATCAATTGTTTGCTTTTTAATTTTAACTTGGTTATCAGACATGAAAAGGCCTCCCAATTTTAATATGCTTTTAATCAAGAAATTAATTATATAATATTACAATATAATAAGAAAAGTATAGAGAATTTCTATAATAATTCTAACATGTTAAAAAATATTATTATAAATTTCGTAATGAATTTAATTTCGTTAAGTTGATTTGTATTTGATTTATATACAGTATATTCCATATTTACCCATTAAAA
>NZ_PPRG01000074.1 GCF_002902625.1 Staphylococcus devriesei | reverse complement strand
TTGTAAATAATCCGATTAGTGAACTTACAATGAACCAAGCCGCAAACATAAAGACGAAAAATTCAGAGCTTGCGCCAACATTAAACATTACAAGTAAACCAAAGATGATATCAATAATACCTATCACAATGATTAATCCTGTACCTCCACCGGCAAGTGCTTTCGTAGCACGTCGGAACATCAATTGAATAATACCGTTAATTAGAATAAACAACCCAATTAGCCATGTCAGTGTGTAGAAATTTTTTACTGGATAACTAAATATAATAACCGCAACGATAAGTAATAGCGTCCCCATAATTAAACTTGACCATTTCAATTTATTATTATCTTGTGCCAAACTAACCTCTCCTCTATATATATAGGTAGTAATGTATTAAGTATAGAGAAGTTAGACATGTGGCACAATGAATTAATCTTTAGGAAAAGGTGTAGTCACTCGTGTCAGTGCAGTTTCTTAATTTTCGAAAAAGGGTAAACAGTGAACTAGCAAATTACTAGGAGGCTAATTATGGCTAAAGCATTGGTCGTTGTTACAAGTGTTTCAAAATATCCTGATATGAATCGTCCTACAGGTTTATGGTTTGGCGAAGCTGTACATTTCGCAGATGTACTATATAACAATGGTTATGACGTGGATTATGTCAGCCCACAAGGTGGCTATACGGCGATTGATCCACAAAGTTTACAAGAAGATATGATGACGGACTTAGACTGGAAATACTATCAAGACAAAGACTTCATGACACGTCTTGGTCATACGCTCACACCAGATGCAGTTAAAGCTGAAAATTATGACATTATCTACTTCGCAGGTGGTCACGGTACAATCTGGGATTTTAAAGATAATGAACAATTACAAACATTAGCCCGTGCTATCTATGAACAAAATGGTACAGTATCTTCAGTCTGTCATGGCGCAATTGGCTTATTAAATGTGACGGATAGTGAGGGACGTAATATTATCGACGGTAAAACAGTCACAGGTTTCTCAAATAGCGAAGAAGAAGCTGTTGGACTAGCAGATGTTGTGCCATATTTAACTGAAGATGAACTAAAAAACAGAGGCGCAAACTATCAACAAGGTGATAATTGGAGCGAATTCGCAGTAGCAGATGGACAAATTATCACCGGACAAAACCCACAATCTGGTAAAGCCGTAGCAGAAAAATTCTTAGAAAGTAAAAAATAACTTTTAAGACTCCCGGCATACTAACAAAATAGAAATATAGGCTCGATCAAGTATGAACTAACATTGTTTAGTATACAGTTGAATATTTAGAATGAATGGCTGATTTTGCTTTAGGTGGAATCAGCCTTTTTTATGTAATATAATCTGCCACCTTTAAATTAAATATCAAAAGAATAATATACTATTCTAAAATAACAAACGATTAATATTCACTTTTATCTTTTAAATAGAAATAAATATTAAATGTCTACAATTTTAATACAACTATATAAATAGATATAAATATATGGTACTTTTAATATAAATCAATATAAGTATACAGTTATTTTAATAATAGTTGATTTCAAAATATTAAACGGGGTGTTATTGTGGAAAAGGTTAAGAATTTTTTAAAAAATTACAAATGGTATGTTATCGGTGGCGTTATACTTATAATCGCTCTTTTAATAGCAATTACTTTATTTGTTAAAAATAGTAAAGTTAATGTAAAAGATGATATCGAGGTTAAATTTAATGGTTATGAAGAATCAGGTACTGCAGAAATTACAGACAAATCTTATGAGAAAGCAATGAACAAGTTATATGTCCGTGCGTTAAAACAGTCTAATTTCAAAAATAAAGAAATCTTAGACATGATTGAAAATAACAATACAGATGATATAGATAAAGCTAATCTAAATTATACTGATCTAGAGCGTATGAATAAGGCAGATAAAATGATGGAAAATGTTGATTTAGATATTAACAATGATGAAGATTTATCGAATGGCGATAAAGTTCAAGTACAATTGAAAATCAATAAAGCTTCTTCAAAAGAATATAGACTAAAAGCTAAAGAATTTACTAAAGAATTTAAAGTTCATGGTTTAAAGAAACCTCAAAGTCTTACAGCTAAAAATATCATTGAAGATTTAAACCCTAAATTCGTCGGTGTTAATGGTTCTGGTTCACTCACTTTAACAACTAAAGATGGTGCTAAAAAACTACCAGACATTGCAATTTCAGATTATGAATTTACTGTTCCTAATAATGGTAATTTGAAGAATGGAGATAAAATAAAATTAGAAATTCCTCAAGAGTTAGTGAAAGACATAAATAGTAGTGGTTCAAATACATTTGAAGGTAAGAGAGATTATACGCTTGAAGTAAAAAATCTCACTGACTTAAATAAAATAGAAAATTTAGATCAAATTCTTGATAGAAACAACACTTTAATTAAAGATGAATATAATAGTAGTAAAACAATAAAATATAGCACTGAAAATGTAGCTAATTACTATAAAGTAAATTACGGTACTGAAAGTGATAGTTTCTTCTCAGAAGATGATAAAGAAACTAGTCAAAAAGTATCACCAACAACTTCAACTGAACCAACAAATATTACTTTAGTTACAGCAACCAAAGTGACTGAAACAGGTGAGTATGTTGATACTGAGGTGAATTATATTTATAAAGGCTACAAAAACTATAAACTAGAAAATAATAGACTTGTTAAAGATGATACAACTGAAGAAGAAGATTCATCTACGGAAAAAGATAAAATAGATGAATTAGATACTGAACTTAAAGGTGACGGTTTCAAAAAGTTATAGTTCTATAAAAATGTTTTAGATACTAATATAAAAAGAGGCTCGAAGGTCATGTCAATTAGACATTAACGATCTTCGAGCCTCTTTTTAATTTAGTTTTCACTCTTGCGCTCTTACATCATGTTTGCTTTTAATAAGTCTAGTACACCGCTTGATGAGCCAGGGAATGCAAACACAAGTGAATTTAAATCTTGTGCAGTCAATTTTTGATTAATAATAAAGACTAATAAGTTCACTTGATCTGGTGCATCAATTGCATAAATTTCCGCACCAACTAAGCGTTTGTTTTTATCTAATACAATATACATTTCTGCATCTGTTTCATTTTTATATTCGAATACCATTTGTTTACCGAATGGAATGTGTTTAACTGTGTAGCGTTCATCTTTTTCCGCTTCGGCTACGGTCACGCCAATTTGAGACAAACGTGGTAATGAATAAAGTACTGATGGAATAGCTGGATATTGAATTGCATCTTCAGTCATTCCTAGGATATGCGCTGCAATATAGTTAGATTCAAAGGTAGCAGTTGGCGTTAATTTAGGAATTTGTTTATCTAATACGTCGCCACTGGCATAGATATTCTTCACATTCGTTCTTAAATATTCATCAACTTTTATACCTTTTTTGCTAAATTCGATGTCCACGTTTTCCAAACCAATACCTTCAACATTCGGGTTTCTGCCTGTCGCATCAAGTACATAATCGGTATCGATTGTAAGGCCTGATTCAGTAGTTACTTTATACGCGTGGCCTACTTGTTCGACCGATTTAGTATTCTCATTAAAGTAGAATTTCACACCTTCTTCTTTAAGTTTGCTTACCAATTTATCAACATGAGTCTCGTTAAAACCAGCAAGTGCTTGATTTGTATGGTGAATGACGCTAACTTCTACGCCAGATTTAATCATTAATGAAGCAAATTCAATACTAATGATTCCGGCACCAATAAACGTCATGCGATTTGGTAGTTCATCCATTGATAGAAAATCACGACTATCATACGTCAATTCTTTACCTTCAATATCTAATTTATTACTGTGTTGGCCCGTCGCAATAACTATATTTTCAGTTTCAACAGTTTTACCATTTACTTCAATAGTATGCGCGTCTTTAATAATACCAGTACCCATAATAACGTCGATGCCTTGTTGTTCAAACATAGATTTTAAGGTACCGGCTAAGGGATTGATTACTTTACCTTTATAATTCATTAAGTTAGACCAGTTCACATTAAGATTGTCAGATTGAATAATACCTTCATATTGTTTCACTTCTTCTAACACCTCGTAAGGATTTTCAAGAAGGATTTTAGCGTTACAACCCCAGTTGGTACAAGTGCCTGCGATACGCTCTTTCTCAACAATCGCTACTTCTTTTCCAGCATGTTTAAGCGTTAACGCTGCGTGCCATGCCGCATGTCCACTACCTAGAAATACTACATCATATTTTGTCATTTTCATCATCCTTTTCTATATCATTTTGTGATAATGTGAGTTTCAATGATGCTTCAAGATTATCCAAGACACGTTTCGTCTCATGATATTTCGTTTCATTTAATTCTGGAGGCAAACATTTCGCCACCGCTTCATAAACTTCTTCTTGTTGATTACGTCCTTTATCCGTCAAAGACACTACTAATTGACGTTTATCCTCTACGCCACGTTCCCTTTTAACCCAGCCAGTTTGTTCCAATCTTTTTAAAAGGGGTGTCAAAGTATTACTCGATAAATCCAATTGTTTACCAATTTCATGTAAGGGTTGATTATCATGTTCCCATAAAGCTAATAATACAAGATATTGTGAATATGTTAAACCAAATTGTTTTAATTGTTGCTCATAAAAGCGCGCAAATAATCGACTCACATTATAAGCAGAAAAACATAATTGATTCGCTAATTTCATGTTGTACTCTTCCAATCCTTCACCCCATTTCAAACGTTTACGATATTTTATATCATAAACAATCGCGCACGATTAATCAAATAATTAACTCATTTTCCAACATAAAAAAGGTTCATTTCCTAAAACGTTTAGGAAACAAACCTTAAATCAATTAATTATTTACTATTATCTTTCATTTTTTTCAATTCTTTAAAGAAGATATCACGTTGCTTTTCTAATGAAATTGGATCATTGTATTGTGTATCGTTTACATCATAACGAATCACATGATCTTTTTGGACAGCAGATAAGTTGTTCCAGAAATTTGTATTTTCAAAGTCAGCTTTTTGGTAACCATTTTCAGCAACGACCACAATGTCGCCTAAATAATCATTAAACTGTTCTGGATTAATTGGCATCGCATATTGTTTACCAATATCTTGTTTCAATTTATCTGGTTGTTTCATACCATAACCACCATAAATGATTTCAGTTCCTCGACCAAGATGGTCACTGAACGCCATTGTACCTTTAGGAGTTTGTTGAACAACTGTCGCTGTTTTACCATCAATAAATGGAGATAATGCTTTCTTATCTTTCGCTAATTGTTTCTCCCAATCTTTAACCCATTTATCAGCTTGTTTTTTCTCTCCTACTAATTCACCAATTTGTTTTGTCGCATCTTTATAATCGATTTTTGTCATATTGAACGCTACAGTTGGTGCAATTTTTTGTAATTTCTTGATATTTTTATCTTCGGCAGTCGTAATAATTAAATCAGGTTTCTGCTTCGTTACTTGTTCTACATTTGTATTATCAAGACGGTCGATCCCTTTCGTCGCGTCTTTTAATGTTTTATTTTGATCTACAAAATCAGGCACCGCTACAGGTTTATGTCCAAATTTCACTAACGCACCAACAAACGTTGGATGTAAGACAACAATACGCTTAGGATCTTTAGGCACTTTAACTTTCTTACCATCCGTCGTAAAAGATTTTGTTGAACTTTGTTGATCATCAGATTTATTACTGTCATTCTTACTATTGTCATTACCGTTACTACATGCAACTAATAATAACGCTAAACATAATAATATAGGTAAAAGTTTCTTCATAAATACAACCCCTTTATGTATAATTGATAACGATTATCAAAATCAATTATAGCAAATTCTTTCCTATTTTCTATATAATTTTTAAAAAAGGAGCAATTTTTATGAAAAATACCTATACCTTTCAAGACCACTCCATTATCATTCAACTACCACGTTCCTACTCAAAAAATCTTACACGCCACTACCCAGCCGTGATAACTCAAGACGGCGATAGTTTATTTAAATCGATTCAACGCCACGACGTCATCTTCATCGGCATTGAACCTATTGACCGTGCTCACGACTACACACCCTGGCCGACTGAACGCAACCCAAATGGCGGTGGCGCAGATAATTACCTGACTTGGCTCGCAACCGAACTTATTCCACACCTTAGACACCGCTACCGCATCTCACCAAATAACGCCGACCTTACTATCGCAGGCGCATCGTACGGAGGCTTACTTACACTCTACGCCCTCCTCACCATGCCCAACCAATTCGGCAACTACATTATCCTATCACCATCCATGTGGTACCCTGATATCTTCTCTCTTTTTGGAAAAGGCAGTCCCGCCCTATCTAATAAGAAGATTTATTGGTACGTGGGCGGCCGAGAAGGTATGAAACACACTAAAGTTATCAAGCCTATGGTACGTAATAATAAAATGGCCGTACAAAAAATACAGCCATTGCTTACTTCTCACACCACCTTCATATTTGAGACTAATAAACATGGTATCCACCGCCAGTCATTCTTCACATATTACTTTAAACGTGGATTACGAAAACTGAAAATCAACAAAAAAGGTAGCTAAAGCTTCACTATTGCGAAGCTCTGCTACCTTTAAATTAATGTTCAATTTGGGGAATGAACAATAATATTATTCTTCAACTTTTGTTAAGTCTTCTAAAATTAATTCTGATGCGATTAGGCCACGATATTTAGCCCAACGTTCACGGTTAACTTCGTGTACACGATTATGTTTAACCGCTTCAACTTGTTTCCAAGCATCAGATTCTTTTAAGTTGTCATAGTCTTTTTGATTATCATCATCAACCATTATTACAATACGTTCAGGGTTAAAGTCGGCAAGTTTGTCTGCTTCTACTTTTAAGTAGTCAGCACCCATATAGCCTGGTAACTTGCTTTCATCATCTTTAGAAAGTGAACTATTGAAGCCAACTTTGCTTAAGAATTGGCCTACATAAGAATCAGAAGCATGCACGTATAAGCCTTCGCTTGTAGGAACAGCTGCGATAGTTGTTTTATCTTTATTAAGTGTGACATCTTTACTTAAATCTTCTACTTTTTGATTGTGCTCTTTTACAAGTTCATTACCTTTATCTTCTTCAGATACGATTTCAGCAACTTGTTTGAAAGTTTCAACGCTTTGTTCATAGTTTGCATCAAAGCTATCTAATAAGACAGTTGGTGCAATTTGGTTTAATTCATCAAAGATTTTTTCGTGTCTACTTTTATCCGCTAAGATTAATTGTGGTTCTGCTTTCTTAATTGCTTCAGTATCTGGTTCTAAACGTGTACCTACTGATACGTAGTTACTAATACGATCTCTAATTGAAGCATCGATATTATGTTTATCGTTATCATCTGCAATACCTGTGATATTAATGTTAAGTTTTCCCAATGCTTCGCCAAATGAATATTCTAACGCTACGGCTGATTCTACTGTTTCAGGTACGTTTACTGTGACACCATTTGTTTTGATTTCTTTAGTCATAATTAAAAATCCCTCCGAATGAGAATTCTTATCATTTTTCCTTACAGTAATAGTATTTACGTTTAAAAACTTTTTAAACATAAATGTGTAGGATGAAATATTTTAGAGAATAAGAACTTTCGCATGACAAAGACTTAGGACGTTTGAGAATTTTAAATAAAAAACTAACTCTAAAAACTACATATTGTTATAATGAATGGTGTGCTATATTAACATTAACTAGTAATAACAAAGGGTGGAGATACTATGGCGTATCAAAGTGAATACTCACTAGAAAATGAAATGATGGCGAAATTAAAAGAAAATGGCTTTGAACGCATAACTATTAAAAAACGATGAACAACTATTAGCCAATTTTCGCGCCATTTTAAACGAACGTCATGTAGATAAATTAAATGGGCAACCTCTAACAGATAAAGAATTTCAACGTCTCTTAACCATGATTAATGGTAAAGGGATATTTGAAAGTGCCCGTATTTTACGTGATAAATTACTGCTTAAACGTGACGATGAATCGAAAATATATCTATCATTTTTAAATACTGCACATTGGTGCCAAAACAAATTCCAAGTTACTACTCAAGTGTCTGTGGAAGATACATATAAAGCTAGATATGACGTTACCATACTTATCAATGGATTACCTCTTGTCCAAATTGAATTAAAACGTCGAGGTATCGATATTAATGAAGCATTTAATCAAGTTATGCGCTATCGCAAACAAAATTACACTGGCTTGTTCCGCTATATTCAATTATTTGTCATAAGCAACGGTATTGAAACACGTTATATTTCTAATAATGATGGCGAAATTTATAAAAGTCATATGTTTTATTGGAGCGATAAAAATAATAAACGAATCAATACACTTAATGACTTTACTGAGACATTCTTACGTCCGTGCCAAATAGCGAAAATGATTTCTCGTTATATGATTATTAATGAAATAGATAAAGTGCTAATGGCCATGCGCCCCTATCAAGTCTATGCGGTAGAAGCACTGATTCATCAAGCTACAGAAACGGCTAATAACGGGTACATTTGGCATACGACAGGTAGCGGGAAAACTCTAACATCATTTAAAGCGAGTCAAGTCTTGTCGGAACAGAAAGATATTAAAAAGGTTATCTTCCTTGTAGACCGTAAAGACTTAGATAGCCAAACCGAAGAAGAGTTTAATAAGTTCTCTAAAGGTGCTGTCGATAAAACGAACAATACTGCTCAACTTGTGCGCCAACTTAATGATAGAAGTTTGCCACTAATTGTTACGACGATTCAAAAAATGTCTAAAGCCATTCAAAATAATGCTGAAGCATTAGAACAATATAAAACAGATAAAGTCGTATTTATTATCGACGAATGTCATCGTAGTCAATTTGGTGATATGCATCGCATTGTGCGTCAACATTTTAATAATGCTCAATATTTTGGTTTCACCGGTACTCCACGTTTTGAAGAAAATAAAAGCCAAGATGGTCGAAGTACGGCAGATATTTTTGGAAAATGTCTGCATACCTATTTAATTAAAGATGCCATTCATGATGGTAACGTTTTAGGATTTTCAGTAGATTACATTAATACAATTAAAGCACGCGACATATATACAGAAACTGAAGATATGGTGGAAGATATTAATAAAGAAGAAGTATGGCTTGCAGACGAACGTGTCGACTTAATCGTGAGACATATTATTGAGAATCATGATAAATATACACGCAACAGACAATATTCAAGTATCTTAACCGTTCAAAGTATTCCAGCTCTCAACAAGTATTACGAAGCTTTTAAAAGAATCGGTAAAGAATATGAGCATCCATTAAAAGTTGCCGGTATCTTCTCGTATGCAGCGAATGAAGAAAGTAAAGAAGGCAGTGTTAACGAGAAACATTCAAGAGATAAATTAGAAGACATCATCCAAGATTATAATGCGAACTTTGATACCAACTTTACGACTGACACATTCCAAGAATACTTTAATCACGTATCGAAAAACGTTAAAAAAGGCGTAAAAGATAATAAAATCGATGTATTAATCGTCGTAAATATGTTTCTCACTGGTTTCGATAGTAAGGTGTTAAATACGTTATACGTTGATAAAAACTTAAAATACCACGACTTAATCCAAGCCTATTCACGTACCAACCGTGTTGAAAAAGAAACCAAACCATTTGGTAAAATCGTTAACTACAGAGATTTAAAACAAGCAACAGATAACGCGTTACGATTATTCTCTCAAACTGAAGATACAGATCGTGTATTAATGAAGAGTTATGATGAATATAAAACCGAATTTGTCAATGCTTTAGCGGAGTTAAAAGCCATTGCGCCTACTCCTCAACACATGGATGAAGTGCAAGATGAAGAAGAACAAAAAGCATTTGTAGAAGCCTATTGCTTAGTATCTAAACTTATCCTTAGAATGAAAGCGTTCGATGAATTTGATTTCACTATTTCAGGCGTTGGCATGGAAGCTCAAGATTTTGAAGATTATAAGAGTAAATACTTTGCTATATATGATCGCATCAAATCAACTAAAAATGATAAAGATAAAGTATCAATATTAAACGACATCGACTTCGAAATAGAAATTCTGCGTAATGATATGATTAACGTTTCCTATATTATGGATCTAGTACGTAAAATCGACCTAAGAGACAAAGCCGAGCAACAACGTAATAGAGAACAAATCAGACGTATTTTAGATACGGCTGATGACCCAATCTTGAGATTAAAACGTGACCTCATTCGCGAATTTATCGATGAAGTTATTCCTAAATTATCAGAAGAAGATAATATCGAAGAAGCTTATATTAACTTTGAAAATGCCAAACGTGAAGAAGAATTTAATATCTTTGCGTATGATAAATCAATAGATGAAGAGAAACTCAAACATATCACAAGTGAGTTTGAATACAGTGGAATTATTAACAATGACAGACTTAAAGAATTAGTCGATGGTATGAAACTACGCGAAAAACGACAAACTAAAGCAGCCGTCGCCTCTTTCGTAGAAGAACTAACAGAAAAGTATAGTGTATAGAAGCATACTTATTAAAAACATAACTACTAGATATATAAATTAATGGAGGAACAAGAATGTCTATTACAGAAAAACAACGCCAACAACAACAAGAATTACATAAACGCTTATGGGCTATCGCTAACGATTTAAGAGGTAATATGGATGCGAGTGAATTCCGTAACTATATTTTAGGACTGATATTCTATCGCTTCTTATCAGAAAAAGCTGAAGCCGAAGTAGCTCAAGCGTTAGAAGGCGAAAATACAACATACGAAGAAGCATGGAAAGATGAAGAATACAGAGAAGACCTCAAAGAAGAATTAATTGAAAACGTTGGATATTATATCGAACCTCAAGACTTATTCAGTAGCATGGTTCAAGAAATTGAAGACCAAACCTTCGATATTGAACATCTATCTCAAGCGATTAGAAAAGTAGAGACATCTACATTAGGTCAAGACAGTGAAGAAGACTTCGTTGGATTATTCAGTGATATGGATTTAGGGTCTACGAGATTAGGCAACACTGTTAAAGAGAGAACGGCTTTATTGAGTAAAGTAATGATTAATTTAGCTGACTTGCCGTTCGTACATAGCGATATGGAAATCGATATGTTAGGTGATGCATATGAATTCTTAATCGGCCGTTTTGCGGCTAACGCAGGTAAAAAAGCCGGTGAATTCTATACCCCTCAACAGGTTTCCAAAATATTGGCTAAAATTGTAACCCAAGGTAAAGATAAATTAAGAAACGTATATGACCCCACTTGTGGTTCGGGTTCTTTATTACTACGTGTTGGTAAAGAAACCACAGTATATAGATACAACGAACGGTCAAGAACGTAACAATACCACATACAACTTAGCTCGAATGAACATGTTATTACATGACGTACGCTATGAAAACTTTGATATTCAAAATGGCGATACTTTAGAAAACCCAGCATTTGGAAATGAGAAATTCGATGCCGTTGTAGCTAATCCTCCATATAGCGCTAAGTGGTCAGCAGATAGTAAATTCAATGACGATGAACGTTTTAGTAATTATGGCAAATTAGCACCTAAATCAAAAGCAGATTTCGCATTCATCCAACACATGGTGCATTATTTAGACGATGAAGGTACTATGGCGGTAGTCTTACCTCATGGCGTGTTATTCCGTGGGGCAGCAGAAGGTGTAATTCGAAAGTACTTAATCCAAGAAAAGAACTACCTTGATGCGGTAATTGGATTACCTGCCAATATCTTTTACGGCACAAGTATCCCTACATGTATCTTAGTCTTTAAAAAATGTCGTGAAACAGATCAAGACGTTTTATTCATTGATGCTTCTAATGAATTTGAAAAAGGCAAAAACCAAAACCATTTAACAGATGAACAGGTAGAAAAAATTCTTGAAACATATAAGAACAGAGAAACTATAGATAAATATAGTTATACCGCTTCATTAAAAGAAATCGAAGAAAACGACTATAACTTAAACATCCCAAGATATGTTGACACATTCGAAGAAGAAGAACCTATCGATTTAGAAGAAGTTCAACAAGATTTAAACCAAATCGACAACGAAATAGCCCAAGTAGAACAAGAAATAAATGAATACCTCAAAGAATTAGGAGTGTTAAAACATGACTAATGAAACAAGGAACGTTCCAGAATTAAGATTTCATGGGTTTGAGAATGAATGGGAAGAAAAGAAACTAGGGGATATCGGTAAAGTCTCCATGAATAAGCGAATTTATAAAAGTGAAACTTCTAGTCACAATGATATCCCCTTTTTTAAGATAAGTACTTTTGGAAAGGAAGCAGATACTTATATTACTAAAGATAAATTTGAAGAGTACAAACAAAAGTATCCTTACCCTAATAAAGGTGATATTTTAATTTCTGCATCTGGTAGTATAGGTAAAACTATAGAATATAATGGTGAAAAAGCATATTACCAAGACTCAAATATAGTTTGGTTAGACCATAACAATGAAGTATTAAATATATTTTTAAAATATTTTTATTTAGTAATAAATTGGTCAGGAGTTGAAGGTACCACAATAAAAAGGTTATATAACAAAAATATTTTAAATTCCATAATCAATTTTCCTAGTGTGAAAGAACAACAAAAAATCGGCAACTTTTTTAGCAAACTCGATCAACAAATCGAGTTAGAAGAACAAAAGCTTGAACTACTTGAACAACAGAAAAAAGGCTATATGCAAAAAATTTTTTCTAAAGAGTTAAGATTTAAAGATAAAAATGATAAATGTTATTCCGATTGGAAGGAAATGACAATAAAAGAAGTAGCAAATTTAACAACAGGTAAAAGCAAAAAGAATGAAAATACAGGGAAATACATCATTATGGATATGGGAACTGTAACTAAAAATGGGACTATGCTTACGCATAAATCTACACCATATGAAAATGATCTTTTAAACAAAGGAGATTTAGTAATGCCTAAAGATGATATAGGCGGTGGACATATTATTGGAAGAACAGTATTTATACCAGAATCCAATAAATATGTACTTGGTGATCATGTGTATCGTTTAGAAATTAAAAATTGTAATAGTTTGTTTTTACATTATTATATTAATAGTGATGTAGTAAATCATTCCTTAAAAAGAAAAGTTACAGGATCGGCACAATTAGGATTAAATCGTAAAAGTGTAGAAGAGGAATTAATTAAAATTCCATCTTTAGAAGAACAAGGAAAAATAGGAATTTTCTTTAATAAAATTGAAAATTTAATTGAATTACAAACTAACAAAATAGTACAGCTTAAACAACATAAAAAAGGATTTTTACAGAAAATGTTCGTTTGATGTTGATAACACCCTATTATGTAAAACAATAATCATCTAAACTAGAAAAGCCAAGTAAATTATTATTCTCCTCGCCCAAGCGCTAATCTCTCAATCTATAACTATTTATATGCTAATGTAGGTGTATGTAATTTCTATAATTAAAAGGGAGAGATTGATATGGGACAGAAAGTTTTAATTACTGGGGCCAATAAAGGGATTGGCTTTGAAACTGCTAAGCAATTAGGTGCTAAGGGTTGGACAATCTTATTAGGTGCTAGAAATGAACAAAGAGGCATGGCAGCGGTTGAAGCACTCCAACAACAAGGTATTACTGCGGAATGGATTAAAATTGATTTAACTGATACTAATACTATCCATGCAGCTGCTGATGACATTAAAGCTAATCATTCAGATGTAAAATTATTAATTAATAATGCAGGTATTTCTGGTGATATGGATGCGTCAGCATTAGATGTCGATGTGGAAGAATTAAAAGCGCTCGCTGATGTGAATTTCCTTGGTAATTTTGAGATGATTAAGACTTTCACACCAATTTTAGCGCCTAATAAAGTTAGAATCGTAAATTTAACTATTCCGCTTAAACCTAGTGTCTTCTTCCATCCATTTAGTTATATTGCTACGAAAGCACCGTTAAATGCGATGATTAAGTTATTTGCTAGAGACTTCAAGAAAAATAATATACCTGTCGAAATCTTTGGTGTTATGCCAGGTGGCGTGACAACTGACCTAAATAAAAACATGAAAGGCTTCTATATGCGTAGCGTGAATGAAGCAGCTCAATCTATCGCAAAAGTAGCTACAGATAAACATAATCACAATGGAAAAATCTTATTAAGAGTATTGCCGTTTAAATTATTTAAAAAATAAATTTTAGTAGGATAATGCTTTAATATTTAGTATAAAAAATGATATTTCAATACACATTAAAACCCCTCACTACAACAATAGTGAGGGGTCGTTTATATCCATATCTATTTATCTAAGAAACCGTTTGGATAAACCATAACTTTCAAAGCATCGCCTTTACTTGTACGTGTCAGTTCCATAGCTTGTTTTGTATCTTCAAGTTCAAATTGGTGTGTGAACATTGAATCTAAGTCAGCGTCAGTTGTGCTTAAGATTTGTACACCTTGTGGGTACGTATTCGCATATCTGAACACACCGACGATATTAATTTCGTGGTTAGCGATAAATGGTACGTTAATTTCGTTCATGTCTTCTTGTGGTAAGCCGACAATCGCTAATGTACCGCCATCTTTTAATGAGTTTAACGCACTTCTTAAGGCAATTGGGTTACCTGCTGTTTCAATCGCATAGTTTACACCTTGGCCGTCTGTAATTTCATTAATGCGTTCAACTACATCGTCATTTTTAATATTTATTGTTGTTGTAGCACCTAAACGTTTCGCTTCTTCTAGACGATTTTCTTCCAAGTCAGAAACAATGATGTTTGTTGCACCGTAAGCTTTAGCAGCAACAACAGCCATTAAGCCTACAGGACCCATTCCCATAATAACTACAGTTGATCCTGGTTTAATATCAGCGCGTTTACATGCTTGTAATCCTACTGAGAATGGTTCGATTAATGTTGCTTGTTCATACGTTACTGTATCAGGAATATGGTATAGGAAGTCTGCCGGATGGCTAACATACTGACAGAATGCTCCGTCATATGGAGGTGTTGCCATAAATTCCATATGTGGACATAAGTTATATTTTCCTGATTTACAATATTCACATTCACGACATGGTTCACCTGGTTCGATAGCTACACGATCTCCAACTTTGAAATCTGTTACTTCTTCCCCAATTTTAGCTACCATACCTGCACATTCGTGACCTAAGACGATTGGTTTTTCAACGACGAATTCGCCTACACGACCGTGAGCATAATAGTGTACGTCTGAGCCACATACACCTACTGCCATTACTTTAACTAAGACATCTTTAGGTCCGATTGAAGGTACGTCTCTTTCTTTAATTTCAATATCATATGGTTCATTCATTAATGCAATATTCATTTTCTCTGGAATCGTTTCACTCATTGTTAACATCCTCCTAAGTTTATGTATCTACTCTATATTTTTCCATTTAAAAGGATTTATGTAAACGATTTCATATAAATTTGAGTAGTAATTTTAAACAGAAAGAATGTTTTAACAATATTTTTTAGTGTAAAAATAATCTTACTTTTTAAAACGTAAATAAACCGTAAAGATTCCTATTACTGCGGTAGTTACAGGCCTTTTTAACACCTAAAAAACTAATGAATAATAAAGAAGATGGCACTCTATTTTGATAAATAGAAATACCATCCTCTTATATAAAACCTTATATTGAACGAAGTATTTTGAAGGGGTAAGTTTTGGCAGTAGTTAACTGAAATGAAGATACGTCCAATCTGTACTTTCTTCATCTCTAGTCAACTTTATCGGGGTGGGACAACGAAATCTTTGAAATTACATTAGATTTCTGTCCCACTCCCTAGATTTCTGTCTTGCTCCCACCTATAGAAAGATATTTAGTTTCTAAGTATGGTTCGATACCTTCTGTGCCACCTTCACGACCATAACCACTTTCTTTCATACCACCGAATGGCGCATGTGCAGCTGATGGCCCACCATCATTCCAACCAATCACTCCATAATCAAGTGCATTGTATAAATGGAAGCCAGTGCGGTAATCATTTGTGAAGAAGTACGCAGCTAAGCCAAATTGTGTATCATTAGCCATTTGAATCGCATCATCTAAATCTGAATATGTCGCTACCGGTACGATTGGACCAAATGTTTCTTCTTGCATAGCTAACATATCTTGGGTCGCACCTGATACTACGACAGGTTTTAAGAAATTGCCACCTATTTCTTGTGCTTCATCTAATGAACGTGACAATTTAGCGCCCTTACTTTCGGCATCTTTAAGTTGATTGACTACCTTTTTCACACCATCTTCATTAATTAATGGTCCGATAGTTACATTGTCCTCCATGCCGTTTCCTACTTTTAAGTCGTGAACTTTTTGCGTTAATTGGTCAACAAACTCTTGTTCAACGTCTTTGTGAACGTAAACACGGTTAGCGCAAATACACGTTTGTCCTGCATTACGGAATTTAGATGCAATCGTTTGATCGATCGCATACTCAATATCTGCGTCATTATGAACGATAAGTGGTGCTAAGCCGCCAAGTTCCATTGTGACATTTTTAACAGAATCTGCAGCTTGTGCAATTAGTTGTTTACCTACGTTTGTTGAACCAGTAAATGTAACTTTCTGTATTTGAGGATGTGTCGTAAATAATTCGCCAGCCTCTTTACCTGACATAACTACATATTGAACAGCATCTTTAGGGATGCCCGCTTCATGAGCTAATTCGATTAAACGAATTGTTGTTAATGGTGTTTGTGTCGCTGGTTTACAAACAATCGTACAACCTGCTGCAAGTGCGGGCGCAATTTTACGTGTAATCATTGCTGCTGGGAAGTTCCATGGCGTAATCGCACCTACCACACCTACTGGGAATTTCTTCACGATAATATTTTTATCAGGTGTATTTGCCGGAATCGTACGTCCGTAAATACGTTTAGCCTCTTCCGCATACCATGACACATAAGAGTTAGCATAATCCACTTCGCCTTGTGCTTCTGCTAACGGTTTGCCACCTTCTTTAGTAATCAATTCTGCAAGCTCGTCTTTATATTCATTAATTAGGTCGAACCATTGTGAGAGCTTTTGCGCACGTTCATGAGCATCTACTTCTCTCCAAGATTTAAAAGCTTCATGTGCCTTTTCAATTTGTTGTTTGGCCGTTGCTTCATCTGTATAGTCTAACGTTTTAATAACTTCATTTGTTGCTGGATTGAATACGTCTAATGTTGTCACATTCATCCACCCCTTTTTAGAATTAATATCATAAGTATATACCCGCCTTATGCGATAATCTATCAATCCGTTTCTCCTAGCTTTAACTTAATTTTTTTGGAAAATGTGGGCGTCACAAGGTTAACTTTCCAATTAAAGTTGTAAAATATATCTAAAATTTAAAAATTTCTCATAATTATAATACACTTTTTATAACATTATTTCAGGAGTTTACTATGGAATTTTCTTACGTCTCTTTGAAGAGCGTCCTTCAAAAACATAAAAAAGAGGCTGAGCCATTAATATAAAAAATGGTTCAGCCTTTAATTATGGCAGTAGTTGTCTGAAATGAAGATGCGTTCGAGCCTCACTTTCTTCATTTCTAGTCAACCTTGCCGGGGCGGGACGACGAAATCTTTGAAATTACATTAGATTTCTGTC